>JAGWAQ010000062.1 GCA_021296375.1 Alphaproteobacteria bacterium | reverse complement strand
AATCACGCCATGATAATCCGCATCAGGGGTGATGGTCAGCTGGTCGAGCTGGCTGGCCGCGATAAAAAAGATCCCAGAGATTTCAAGTGCGTCCAATACGTCTTGTCCAGGCGCAATTTCATCAGGGTCAATATTTTCATCAATTGCCGCATCACCCAAGGTAATGATGGCGTTCGCCGCCGTGACCTTGAGGTAAACGCCGCCAAAAGCCGACGGGGGGGCATCAGCCGTATTGCCGCCAGGGTCAAGATGGCCAAACAGAGCCTCCGCCCCGCCGTCATGCTCACCCACCACCAGCGCGTCGTCTTCCGCGATCTGGACATTGCCGTCGGGCGCCGCCACCGGCTTGCCCGCAAGGATCGCGCGCGCGGCGGCAAGACGGGCATCAACACGGTCCGTCAAGTTTTGATTGTCACTATTGTCGTCACCATCAATCTGTGTGGCGACGCTGTCCACAAGAGCGGCAATGTCGGAAATATCGGAAATCCCAATATCACTAAGAGATGGCGACGACGCTTCCTGCTCCAGCTTGATCTCGCTCAAGGCCAGGGCGATTTTCTGGATATCCTCGCGCGTCAGGAAAGCCGCCATTTCGGCTTCCGAGGCGGTGGATGCATCAAGTGGGAGTTCAATAATATAGTTTTCAGGATTGAGGATATCCTCAAGCGTCACCCGCGGGGCGTCACCAGCCGCGCCGGTGGTGCCAAAAATCCCGTCAAGAATGGATTGCTCAGTCACCCCTTCAGTGTTGGCGATGCCAGCCTCTTCCATGCGGCGGGCGATCAAGTCCGTGATGGGGGTGGCGATGCCGCCATCCTCAAGTGACCGGAATTTCCCCGCCAGCACCGTTGCCGTGGCGGTATCAATCGCGCCATCAACATCCGCCTCAAACGGGGTATTGGCCAGATGGGGCTCAACCTCAACCGTGCCGTCACTCCCCGTGACGTAACGCGGGTTGCCGTAAACATCAACATTGAGGGGATCGCTGCGGTCAGCATCTGTAATCACGCCGTCGCCATCAGCGTCAAAATAGACCGCGGCGCCAGAAACAGCGCCATCTTCAACAGAGACAAAGGACGCTCCGGCTTCAACCCCGCCGCCGCTCTTGCCCGTTGTGCAGGCCGCCAGCACGATGCCGGACAATGTCCAGACCATCACCGTCGCCGTCGATGAGCCGATCGGCGGTTTGCGCCGCGCGCCATCACGATTGATGTCGTTTTTGGTAACGCTTGCGTCAACAGCTTTGGAGTTCAGTTCGCTGGAGTTGATGGCGTCAAGTGACTTGATTGCGGTTGGTTTAAGTTCGTTTGGCATCGTCTGTATCCTTTGCTGAGAGCAGATCGTCAAAAAAAGCGCATGTCATAAAAGCGGTACAGTAAAGGCTCAACAAACTCGGTCTGGCATGCTTGATCTTTAAAGATTAGCCAAAAAATCTTAAATTTTGGTTAAGGAAAGACAGTTTTTTCAAAAAAATTTTTCCCTTATAAGCAATTGAAAATAAATGCTAATTTTGCGCATTTGCGCCACTACTGCCGAATCCCCGCCCCGAAAAAAGGCCTAAACCTTTCCTTGATGCAGTCAATAAATGGCATCGGGGAATAGCATCAGGGGATGCCGAAAAAAGACCGGCGATTTATCAGAATTTTTGATCCGGCGAAGTTGGGATCAGCGGGTTTTGCCCGCCGCCTTTTCCGCTGTCCGCAATGTCCCCAGCCCCAGCATCCCGAACAGGATGGTATTGAGCTGCGTCAGGTCAAACACCGGCAGAGGCGGCATCTCGAGCCTGGCCATGGCCATGGCGTGCAGGGTGATCGGCTGAAGCAGGAAATGCCACGCCAGGGCAACCCCGCAAACCCAGCCGATGAACGGCCGCCAGCCTGCCACAAACCGGGACGGATGGCGGGCCTCAGCCTGATTGATCTGCGCTTGCACCTGGTCGGCCTTAAGGGAAATTCGCGCCAGCACCGCTTGTTTGTCGAGCCGTTCCTCGTCACTGGTGAACAGGACATCCACAAGGTCAACCGCCGTGCGGGCGGCATTGGGGG
The DNA here is from genome assembly GCA_021296375.1 of Alphaproteobacteria bacterium. Classification (GTDB taxonomy): domain Bacteria; phylum Pseudomonadota; class Alphaproteobacteria; order Puniceispirillales; family UBA1172; genus JAGWAQ01. Next base: position 6,616 of record JAGWAQ010000062.1, on the reverse strand, counting down.
GCGGCAGATTTGCGCCGGATGAGGTGATGACGGGGCGGATCAGCCCCCCGAGAAATGCCGATAGAATACCCATGGGTTCTCCTGTGGTGACAGCACGGCCCCAGATGGTCATCTCAAAGATGGTTATCCCGAAGATGGTCAAGCCAATAATGGTTAAGCCAATAATGGTTATGCCATCATGAAGCCAAAGTGATGCGATGATGTGGTGAAGCGATCATGTCAGATCACCGCCAGCATAAGCACAGGGCAACGGCGCGCAAGTTGTCCTCATGAAGGGGCGCTGATCCTGTCAGGTCAGCCCCCGCCTGAGGGTCAGCCCCCGCCTGAGGGTCAGGCCCCGCCTGATGATGGCGTCATTTCTGCCAGATGGGGGGGATTGCACCCCTGCTGCTGGCAATTCATGGCGGCGGCTTGCGCGGCCCATGCCGTCATCGCACCAAGGTCACGTTCTGAAAGCGCGTGCAGGTCCGCCCGTGAGGTTTTGCCATGGGCCGGAAGCCAGGCCAGCATCGCCGCCATAAACGTATCCCCTGCCCCGACGGTATCGACAAGGTTGTGAACAGGCCGGGCGGGGGTCTCGACCCGCGCAACAGGGCTTGATGCAATCGCCCCGTCGCCGCCACGCGTCAAGACCCGCAGCCCTTTGCACGAGATCGCGCAGAGATGGTCGAACGCCGCCATGATCTCCATCTCCGGGTAAAGCCAGGCGATGTCCTCATCGCTGAGTTTGATGATATCGGCGCGGGTAAACATATCCTCAAGCCGCGCCATGTAGCCCGCGCGATTCTCGATCAGCGCCGGCCGTACATTGGGGTCAAGCGAGGTGATCACCGCGGCTTCACCGGAATCGTGCTGATAACCCTGCTCTTGACCCCCCTGAAAACCCCGCTGGTAACCCCGCTGATAACATTGCGTGAAGAACTCATGCCACATGACCGCGTCCTCGCCGCCGGAAATCGCCAGTGAGCCGATATGAAAGGCCCAGGGATCCGACTTCAGCGCATCCTGCAGCCCCTGGCGGGTGATCAGCCGTTCGGCGGTATCCTTGCGGTAGAACTGGTAAGTCGGCTGGCCCTCCTCCAGCGACACCACCGCCAGCGAGGTCGGGGCATCGAGCCGAGGCGCCTTGACCGCAACCCCACTGCCAAGCAATCGTTCCGCCAGCAATTTGCCGAGACGGTCCGTCGACAGGGGCGACAGGTAATCCACCGGATTCCCCAGACGGGCGGCGGCAATCGCAACATTGAACGGTGAACCGCCCGGATTGGCGCTATATTGGGGTATCCCGTTGATATCATGTGTTTCCACAAAATCGATCAGGTTTTCACCACCCACAATGATGGTCGACGGAACAGCCATTTCATCCTCTTTTCGGCAATATCAGGGCTTCAGGAGACAATTTCTTGATACCCCACCATGAAACAATTCGTCCATTTCTAATAGTAAAATTACACCACTTTGACAAATTTCAGTTGTTTGCGTGACTTTTGTATCAGTTGCAGGCAACATTGTACTAGATGAACGGGCGTTGTGATGGCCCAATTAACTATTCGGGATTTGCCCGATTTCACTTATGGGAGAGAACAATGAAAGCATTACGTTTATCTGCGTTGTCCATGGCTACAGCTATTGGTTTCGCCGGTGTCGCGAGTGCAACTGAGTTGACCATTGCGATCGTTAACAACGGTCACATGATCAACATGCAAAAAGTTGCTGAATCTTACACCGGTGTGACCGGCGTCAAGCTCAACTGGGTTTCTTTGGAAGAAGGCGTTCTGCGTGAGCAGGTCACTTCTGACACAGCAACCGGTGGTGGCCAGTACGACATCATCAACATTGGCATGCAGGAAGCTCCAATCTGGGGTGCTGCAGGCTGGATCGAGCCACTGAGCTTCGGTGCACGTTATGACGTTGACGACATGCTGCCAGCCATTCGCAATGGCCTGTCACATGAAGGCACCCTCTACGCGGCGCCATTCTACGGCGAATCATCAATGGTCATGTACCGCAAGGACCTGACCGATGCTGCTGGCGTTTCCATCGCCAACAACGATTCCTGGGATAACATCAAGGCCGCTGCTGCTGCCATCCACAACCCTGATGCCGGTGTTTACGGCGCCTGCCTGCGCGGCAAGCCAGGCTGGGGTGACAACATGGCCTTCATCACCACCGTCGTGAACTCCTTCGGCGGGGCATGGTTCGACAAGGACATGCGTCCAACCATCGATTCCGACGAATGGAAAGCGGCCATCAACTTCTACGTTGATCTGCTGGGCAACTACGGCCCTCCAGGTTCTGAAGGCAACTCATTCAACGAAATCCTTGCGCTTTACAACGAAGGCAAGTGTGGCATGTGGATCGACGCCACCATCGCGGCTTCATTCCTTGAAGTTGACGGTGTTGCTTACGCCCAGTCACCAAATGCAGGTAACCCTGTTGGTGCAAACTGGCTGTGGGCATGGGCAATGGCAGTTCCTGCCGGCTCACCAAACGCTGACGAAGCCAAGAAGTTCATCGAATGGGCAACCTCAAAGGCTTACATCCAGGCCGTTGCCAACCACAAGGACTTCGGTTGGGGTTCCGTACCAACCGGTACGCGTTCATCCACCTACGCCTACCCAGAATTCCAGGCTGTTGCCGGTTTCGCCGCTGCTGAAATGGCCGCGATCGAATCTGCTGCTCCTGAAGCGACTGACATGAAGCCATATGTTGGCGTTCAGTTTGCCGCTATTCCGGAATTCCCTGAAGTAGGTAGTGCTGTTGCTCAGGAAATGGCCGCGGCGCTGTCCGGTGCCAAGTCTGTTGACGACGCCCTGGCTGCATCACAGGCCGCTGCTGACGCCATCATGTCAGAAGCCGGTTACTACTAAGCGTAGTCTGTACATTCGGAAAGGCCTGGTTCTTGACTGGGCCTTTCCTCTTTGAAACATCTATCGCTTGCTTGGCGACGGCAATGATACGCCCCCAACTGGCGAGAGTGATGACAAGATTATTTAATTTATAAATTATTAACAAATCGTTCACCTGCTGAATTACTTAGGCCCATGACCAACCGGACTTTGCCAAGATTACTGCAAGCACCAGCCGTTATTCTGTTGTTGGTATGGATGCTTGTCCCCCTGGGAATGACGCTGTTTTTCTCGTTCATCCGTTACGTTCTGAACAATCTGCGCAAGCCGGAATGGACGACCCCCAGCATCGACAACTGGCGCGGCTGGGGCAATTACGAATACGTCCTCTATAAAGCCAAGGATTTCTGGATGGCGGTGGAAAACAGCCTGTTCATCGTCGGCGGTGTCATTACCCTCACCGTTGTGCTGGGGCTGGCGATCGCGGTGCTGGTCAACCGCTCCTTCCCGGGGCGCGGTATTGTTCGGGTGCTGATGATTTCCCCGTTCTTCGTGATGCCGGCGGTGAACGCAGTTCTGTGGATCAACATGATCCTTGATCCTGTGCTGGGGCTTAATGGCCTGGCGGTGGAAGGGCTGAACAACAGCATCAATTCCTTAAAGGATTTCCCTGTGCTGGGGCATTTCTTCTCGCTCTGGCCAACGCTTGAGCCGATCTCCTTCCGCGGCACCGAAACATCCGCTATCGCCGTCATCACGATGGTGACCTGGCAGTGGACCCCTTTTGCGGTGCTGATTTTCATGACCTCCCTGCAATCGGAAGACCAGCAGCAAAAAGAAGCGGCTATTCTGGATGGCGCCAACGCCTGGTCACAGTTTCGTAACCTGACGCTGCCGCATCTGGCGCGGCCGATCGCCATTGTGGTGATGATCCAGGCTATTTTTCACCTGTCGCTTTACGCCGAGATTGAGATCGTCAGCCGCGGTAACGGCAACAAGAACCTGCCTTACCTGATCGGTGAATTTGCCTCCAACAACATTGGCGCCGCCAGTGCCACCGGTATTCTGGCGGTGGTGTTGGCCAATATCGTCGCTATTTTTCTGCTCCGCATTGTCGGCAAGAACCTGATGGATTAACCCATGTCTGCACTTGAAAAAAAATCATCTTTCGGGCGTGTGTTCTGGCCGGTGCTGGCGTGGACAGCCGGGCTGATGTTCTTCTTCCCTATTTTCTGGATTGGCTTCACCAGCTTCAAAACCGACGCCGATGCCGTCAAGCCGGAATTCCTCTTTGCCTTCACGCCGACGCTGGAAAACTACGTCAACATGACGGCCAATTATGACTATTGGCGGTTTGCCAGGAATTCCGTCATCACCTCGGTTTTTGCGACGGCATTCACGCTGTTTGTGGGGGTTCCTGCGGCTTACGCCATGGCCTTTAACCCCGGCCGCCACACCAAAGACATTCTGGTCTGGATGCTGTCCACCAAGATGCTGCCTGCCGCCGCTGTGCTTTACCCCATGACATTTCTGACAAAAAATTTCCTGGGCATTTTTGACACTCATTTCCTGGTCATCATCGTGTTGAGCCTGATCAATCTGCCGATTGTCATCTGGATGCTGTTCACCTATTTCAAGGAAATCCCGAAAGAAATCATCGAGGCCGGCAAGATGGATGGCGTCAGTGTTTGGGGTGAAATCAAGGATATCGTGTTGCCGCTGGCATGGGGTGGCCTCGCCTCAACCGCGCTGTTGTGCTTTATTTCCTGCTGGAACGAAGCCTATTGGACGGTCCGCCTGACCACAACAGAAGCCGCGACCCTGTCAAAACTGATCGAAGGCAACCGCGCCCCTGAAGGGCTGTTCTTCGGGCGACTGTCGGCGGTATCCACCGCCGCCGTGGGGCCGATCGTGGTGCTGGGCTGGTTCTGCCAGAAACAATTGGTTCGCGGGTTAACTTTTGGTGCCGTCAAATGACCGGGCGGTTTTGTGTTCATATTCTTGCAACGCTGGCGCATCTGCTACCGCGCCTCCGCCGTGTAGTTCAGCGCCCCCGCAGTGTAGTTCAGTGCCCCCGCCGTGTAGTTCAGTGCGTTGTATAATGGAGTAAACTGGCGTGTCCATGATCACCCCTGAATTTGAATTTGTTGACCGCGCGGTTGAATCCATCCGTTACCTTGAGCACGGCTGGCCTACAAACCTGTGCCGTTGGCATAGCCACGAAGAGCTGGAATTCCATTTCATCGTTGACACCCATGGCAAGGCTTTTGTCGGTGATTACATTGGGGAATTCGGGCCGGGGTCACTGTTTCTGGTCGGCCCTCACCTGCCCCACAACTGGGTCACGGATGACCTTCCCCGTAATGAAAGCGTTGAATTGCGTGACATGCTCGTGCAGTTCAATCTTTCCAGCATCACCAAACTGATCGATGCGTTCCCGGAATTCCGTGAGCTTGATGAGCTGCTGCAACGTTCCAGCGTCGGCATTGAATTTGTCAATTTTGACAAGCAACTGGCGCAGACTAAGTTTGCGGAGATCCGTGACGCCAAAGGCGCTGATCGCATCCTGAAACTGCTGACATTCCTGATGATGGCGAAAAAGCATCCGCATCAGAAGCGGCTGTCGGAAACCAATGTTGCCCGCCCCAATTTCAAGGCAAAACATTCCAATATTTCCAATATTATCGACCATATCACGGAAAACTTTTCTGACGACATCAGCCTTGAAAAAGCGGCTGAAATGACCAACATGAGCGTCACCGCCTTTGTCCGCAATTTCCAGAAGCTGACAGGCAGCCGGTTCACCGAATTTGTAACCCGCGTCCGCATCGGCCAGGCCTGCTCGATGCTGCAAGGCACTGATGAGAAAATTGCAACGATCTGTCATGAGGTGGGTTTCCGCAACCTTGCCAATTTCAATCGTCATTTCCGGCGCATCAAAAACACCACCCCTTCAGCCTACCGCAACATGACGCGGGTTGAGCTGCAACCATCACGAGTGATCATGGATGACTGAATTTACTTTATACCACACCAATTATGACCGCTCGTCCTGCGAAACCGGCGTTGCCCACATTGGCCTCGGGGCGTTTCATCGCGCCCATCAGGCGGTTTATATCGATGACGCCATGCAAGCCACGGGGGACACCCGCTGGGGCATCGCGGCCGTTAATCTGCGGGCGCAGGATTCCGGCGCGTTTCAGGATATCGCCGCCGCAAGGGACGGTTATGTGGTGAAAACCATCGCCCCTGATGGCACCCAGAATTTTCGTCTTGTGCGCTCGCACGTCGAATTTGTTGACGCCGCCGCCGACCCTGACGCCGGAAAAAATTTGTTTGCCCGCCCGTCACTCAGCCTCGCCACGATAACGGTAACGGAAAGCGGGTATTACCTTGATAACGACGGCAAGCTTGACCTTGACGCCGCACCTGTTGCCGCAGGTATTCGCGGTGAAAATGTCGAGACGATTTACGCGTTTCTGGCCCAAGCCCTGGCCCACCGTGCCGCCACCATCAATGCCCCTATTACCATCATGTGCTGTGACAATATCCGCAGTAACGGCAAGATGCTGGAAGGGGCGTTGATCACCTATATCGAAGCCCGGAACAACACCGCGCTGGCGGATTGGGTGCGCACCAACGTCACCTTCCCTTGCTCGATGGTGGATCGCATCACCCCCCGCAGCTCGCCGTCACTGCAAGATGAAATCAGCCGCATTAACCCAGACCATGACACCCCGCCCGATCATGCCGAAACCTACCTCCAA
>JAGWAQ010000061.1:1696-10388 GCA_021296375.1 Alphaproteobacteria bacterium | reverse complement strand
ATCCAGATTGCCACCGAGCTGAATATCCGTCCCGCGCCCTCCCATATTGGTGGCGATGGTGACGGCCCCGGGGACACCGGCATCGGCAATGATCATGGCTTCCTGCTCGTGGAAACGGGCGTTCAGCACCTGATGCGCGATCTTGGCTTTGTTCAGGGCTTGCGACAGCAATTCCGACTTTTCAATCGTCACCGTCCCCACCAGCACCGGTTGGCCACGGTCACGGCAATCAATGATCTGCTCAATCACCGCCTGGTCGCGTTCGGCTGAAGTGCGATAGACCTCATCATCATGGTCGATACGCTGAACGTCGTTATTGGTGGGGATGGCGATCACCTGAAGGCCATAGATTTCTGAAAATTCCCCCGCTTCCGTCAAGGCGGTGCCGGTCATCCCTGCCAGTTTCGGGTACATGCGGAACAGATTCTGGAACGTGATGGAGGCGAGGGTCTGGTTTTCCGGCTGGACCTCAAGCCCTTCCTTGGCCTCGAGGGCCTGATGCTGACCATCACCAAAGCGGCGGCCTTCCATGGCGCGGCCGGTGAACTCATCAATAATGATCACCTTGCCCTGACGCACCATATAATGGGTGTCGCGCTGGAACAGGGTATGGGCCTTCAGCCCGGTGTTCACATGGTGCAGAAGTGAGATGTTATCGGCATCATAGAGCGTTCCGCCCTTGATCAGCCCGGCGTCGATCAACACCTGCTCGGCATGGGCGATGCCGTCTTCCGTCAAGGTCACGGTGCGCTGCTTTTCATCAAGCTCGTAATCTTCGGGACCAAGCTCAGGGATAATGGCGTTGACCGCCGCGTACATGGTGGAGGATTGCTCCGCCAGGCCGGAAATGACAAGCGGCGTCCGCGCCTCATCGATCAGGATGGAATCCACCTCATCGATAATGGCGAAATGCGGTTCGCGCTGGACCATGTCCTCAAGGCGGAATTTCATGTTGTCTCGCAGGTAGTAAAACCCCAGCTCGTTATTGGTGGCATAGGTGATGTCAGCGGCATAGGCCGCGCGGCGCGCCTCGTCATCCAGGTCATTGGTGATGCAGCCCACCGTCAGGCCGAGGAACCGGTAAATCTGCCCCATCCAGTCGCTGTCACGCTGGGCAAGGTAGTCGTTCACCGTCACGACATGGACACCCTTGCCGCTCAAGGCATTGAGGTAAACCGCAAGGGTCGAGACAAGGGTCTTGCCCTCACCGGTTTTCATTTCCGTGATTTTGCCCTGGTGGAGGACGATCCCCCCCATCAGCTGAACATCAAAATGCCGCTGGCCAATCGTCCGCTTGGCGGCTTCCCGCACGGTGGCAAAAGCTTCGGGCAGAAGATCATCAAGCGAGGTGCCGCTGGCAATGCGATCACGAAATTCCTGGGTCTTGGCAGTTAGCGCGGCGTCATCAAGCGCTTCAAGGGCAGGCTCGAACCCCGCCACTTGTTCAACAACAAGGTCAAATTTCTTGATTTCTCTTGTGTTGGAATCCCCAAACAGGGATTTGGCAAGTGACGAAAACATAGTGAACCTTTCAACCGCCCGCGGCCTTAAAAATTTTGCCTTTCCATTAGGGGCAAGTCCCCGTCAATGTCAATATCCCGCGCCGGTTTGCGCCATAAATTGGCGCCATTTGCGGGGATTTCTTGCAGGCCTTGTCTATACATGATAGCCCAATAGAGAGTTTTCTAAAACATCTCCCCACCCCGCAGGAGATTATCCATGTTCAGCCGCACCCGTTCGATGACCCGCTTCCGTTCGATGATCCGCACCCGATCCAAGGCCAACGTGTTCGTATCAACCGCCGCCGCCATGATACTGGGAAGTGGGATGCTGGTGGGGGGCATCACCCCGGCGCAGGCGCAGGACGACAGCTCGCTTGCGGTATTGACCATCAACGGCAAGGATTTCAGCCTTAATCTGGTCGGCAGCATCATCAGCCAGTTGCCGGAAAACGTCCGCAACCAGCCGCTCGCCAATTATTACAACAACGTCATTGATGACATGATTGACACCAAATTGACGGCGGACGCGGCGCGCGAGTCCGGCCTTGCCGACAACCCCCTGCTGAAGGAAATCGTGGAACGGGCGATGGATCGCGTGCTGGCGGAAGCCTGGCTGAATGATGAGATCAACCGCCGCATCACCGATGAGATGATCGACAAAAGCTACAATGACCTTGTCGCCGACACCGAAAGCCGCACGGAAGTGCGCGCCCGTCATATTCTGGTCAACACCGAAGACGACGCCAAGGCCGTGATTGCCCGCCTTGATAAAGGTGAAGATTTCGCTGAACTGGCAAAAGAACTGTCCACCGGCCCGAGCGGCCCGAATGGCGGTGAGCTGGGGTATTTCCGCCGTGGCGCCATGGTCCCCAGCTTTGAAGTCGCGAGCTTTAACCTTGCGGCGGGCAGCTACACCACAAGCCCCGTCCAGACGCAATTCGGCTGGCATGTGATCAAGGCAGAAGATCGCCGTGTCGCCGATGCCCCGGCGCTTGAAGATGTCCGCGACCAGCTCGAAAGCACAATTTCCGTGAAAATCGCCGGCAGCATCATCACCGAATTGCGCAACAACGCGCTGATCACCAAGATGAGCTTTGAGGATGTCCGCGCCGCTGAACAAGCCCGCCAGCAAAACGCCCAATAGCCCCCATTTCTGAACAGCAGGACGCCATAAAAAAGAGGCCTTAAAAAAGAGGTCATGAAAAGGACGCCATGAAAACGTCACCGCTTGCCCCAACCGCATCCCCGATGCTCCACCCTGTGCCCGGTCTTAGGCTGGCGACCGCGGAAAGCGGGCTGAAATACCAGGGGCGTGATGACGTCATGCTGATGGTTGCCGATGATATCGCCACCGTGGCGGGGGCGGTGACGCGGTCAAAAACATGTTCCGCCGCCGTCGATTGGTGCAAATCAGTGCTGGCCGGGGGCATGGCTCGCGGCGTGCTGGTCAATGCCGGCAACGCCAATGCCTTCACCGGGCAGATTGGGGCAGATAGCGTCGCCGCTTGCGCCGAGACCATGGCCTCAACCCTCGATGTGGCGGCGGATCAAATCCTGCTCGCCTCAACTGGCGTGATCGGTGAGCCGATGGACGAAGGCCTTATCCTATCCCATCTGCCAGCGATGATGACGCGTCTTGACGGCAACGCCTGGGGTGATGCCGCAAAAGCCATCATGACCACCGATACTTTCGCCAAAGCCGCCTCAACCCAGATTGAACTGGCGGGCGAGCTGATCACCATCACGGGGATCGCCAAAGGGTCAGGGATGATCGCGCCGGATATGGCGACGATGCTGGCCTTTATCGGCACCGACGCGGTGATCAGCGCCGGTGATCTTGCCGCCATGACAAGCGCCGTCACCGACCAGAGCTTTAACGCCATCACCGTTGATGGCGATACCTCCACCAGCGACACCGTGGTGGTAATGGCAACAGGCCGCACCGGATCACTTCTCGCAGGTGATGACCTGATCGCCTTTCAATCGGCGCTGCTGGCCATCATGGAAGACCTGGCGCAATTGATTGTCCGCGACGGCGAGGGCGCGAGCAAATTCATCACCATCACCGTCACCGGCGCGGAAGATGACGCCGCCGCAAGGCGCATCGGTCTTGCCATTGGCAATTCGCCACTGGTTAAAACCGCCATCGCTGGCGAAGACGCCAATTGGGGACGGGTGGTCATGGCGGTCGGCAAATCCGGCGAGGCGGCTGATCGCGACCGGTTGAAAATCTCAATCGGCGGGGTGCTGATCGCCGCTGATGGCCAGCGTATCGCTGATTATGACGAAGCCCCCGTCGCCGCCCATATGAAAGGCCAGGAGATCAATATTGATGTTGATCTCGGGCTGGGCACTGGCCGGGCGCGGGTCTGGAGTTGCGATTTGACCCATGGGTATATTGAGATCAATGCCGACTACCGCAGCTGATGTGAAAAAAACCGTGCTGGTTTCGGCCGTCGCGTTGATTGACGTCGACGGGCGGGTGCTGCTGAGCCAGCGCCCTGAAGGCAAGGCCATGGCCGGGCTGTGGGAATTCCCCGGCGGCAAGGTCGAACCCGGCGAAACGCCGGAAGCGGCCTTAATCAGGGAACTTCAGGAAGAGCTGAACGTCGACACCAAGGAAAGTTGCCTGGCGCCCCTGACCTTCACCAGCCACGACTATGACGGGTTTCACTTGCTGCTGCTACTTTATGTCTGCCGCCGCTGGCAAGGCACACCGACGCCACAGGAAAACAATCCCGTGGTCTGGGTGCGGCCCCCCCGGCTGGGGGATTATGACATGCCGCCGGCCGACAAACCGCTCGTCGCCATGCTGCAGGATTTGCTGTAAAGCTGTGCGCAGGCGAAATTCACGATGACGCTTCAGGGTCGGTTTCGCTGACCCCGAGGGCATCTGCCAGCCGCACCTTGGCTGAACCCGGCTTAAGCGGTTGCGGTTGGCTGGCGTCGGGCGCCCATCCTGTTAAGGTGATGATTTCAAACGACACGGCGATGCGGCCATCCGGCGTGCCATATTGATCCCGGTAAAGCTCCGCGGCGCGTAAAAATACCGACCTCGGGGTCATGGATTTCAACCGGTCGGTCATGGCATTGCCTTCCCCCATGGCGCGCAATTCCATCAGCACGGTCAGAAGGTCGGGATAGGTGACGGTGATGGTGTCGCTGTCGGCCACCGGCATTGTCAGCCCGGCGCGGCCGATCAGCCCCCCCATGTCACGAATATCCCCCATCGGCAGAACCCGTGGCGACATCCCCCCCATGATGTCGCTTTCCGCAACAGCCAGGCAATTGCGCAGATGGTTCAGGGTCTCGCCCCCTGCCAGCGCCACCAGCAGAACACCATCAGGCTTCAGCCGTTGCCGAAGCTGGATCAGGCTGCCCGGCAGATCATTTGCCCAATGCAAGGCATAGGCTGAAATCACGGCATCAAACATCTCGCCGTCAAACGGCACGTCATCAAACCCCGCCACCGCGACGTCAACGCCGCCACGCCCCTGAAAACGGGCTTCCGTGCGGGCGACCATTTGCGGCGATGGATCAAACGCATTGACGGTGGTGATTTTATCGCAATCCATCAGCATTTCGGTAAGCTCACCGGTATGGCACCCCACCTCAAGCACCCGCGGCAAGTCACGGCGGATGGTGTCAATGCGATCCATGATGCGATCAGCGACCGCTGTTTTCAGGTAATTCACTTGGTCAAACCCCGCGCTGGCGCGGTCACGCTGTCGGCGCAGGGCGGCGGGATCGATCAATGCTGGACGTTCAGGCTGGTCAGTCATGGCTTCAACATGGCGAAAACGTCATAAAAGGCAAGACGATTAACAGATATTTTACCACCCCCATGGCACAATAGGGAATGGGAGCCGAGCTCATCACCCAGATTGCCGCCACCGTGGGGCGGTTTATTTTCCCTCAGCTATGCCCGATTTGCGCAAGCGAAGTCACGGCAAGCGGGGTCTGCACCGCGTGCTGGCCAAGCCTGACCTTGATTTCTGGCAACGCCTGCCGGCAATGCGGCACGCCGTTTCCTTATCAACCCCTGCTTGATCGTTGCGGCAATTGCCTGCGCCAGCCGCCGGATTTCGACGCCGCTTGTTGCGCCCTTGTGTATGGGGAGTCGTCACGGCAACTGGTGTTGGGGCTGAAGCACAGCGACCGGCAGGATATCGCGCCGGTGCTGGCGGCGATGATGCTGCCCAACACCCTGCCCATGATGATGGCCGCGGATTACCTCGTGCCGTTGCCGCTCCACCCCAGGCGATTCTTCTCCCGCCGCTACAATCAATCGGCGGAGCTGTGCCGTCATCTGTTGCGCGCCGCGCCGGAACTGATGCCGAAATACGCGCCTGAATTGCTGCTGCGGGTCAAGAAAACCCCGCCGCAAGGCCACAAGACCCGCCAGCAACGAATCTCCTCGATGCGCGGCGCCTTTCTGGTTCCGCCTCACCTGACGCCCCTTGTGAAAGATGCCCATGTGCTGGTGATTGATGATGTCCTGACCACCGGCGCCAGCCTGTCTTCCGCGGCACGGGCCTTGAAACGGGCAGGGGCGAAAACTGTTTCGGTCAGCACGGCGGCGCGTGTATGCTGACCAAAAAGAAGGTTTGTCATGACGATATTTACCGTCGCCAATCTGCAGTATACCGCCACCGCCCATGAAGATGAGACCATGGCGATCATCCGCGACTTGATCAAACAGGCCGCTGGCGCTGACCTGATTTGTCTGCCGGAATGCGCAACACGCATGGACCCCGATAAAGCCCGCCTGCTTGACGGCGCTGATCACGAAGCCGAAAGCCAAAGCCTGGAAGAGCTGAAATCCCTCGCCCGTGAGGCGTCCTGTTATTTGTCGGCGGGGTCCATCATCCTGCGTCATGACGAGCCGTCAACCCGCGGCAAGCTGGCCAACCGGTCCCTGCTGATCACCCCCGAAGGGCAGATCGCCGGACGCTATGACAAACTTCATATGTTTGATGCTGATGTCGGGGATGGCCGCCGTTATGACGAAAGCGCCCTTTATGCCCCGGGCGATAAAGCGGTGCTGGCGACCACCGCCCTTGGCGTTATTGGCATGACCATTTGTTATGACCTGCGGTTCCCCCATCTCTATCAGGCGCTTGGTCAGGCGGGGGCGGAGGTCATGCTGGTGCCCTCGGCCTTCACGAAAGCGTCGGGGGAAGCCCATTGGCACAGCCTTCTGCGCGCCCGGGCCATAGAAACCGGCAGTTTTGTCATCGCCGCCGCGCAAACCGGCACCCATGATGCAGGGCCAGGCGCCACGGCGCGCCAGACCTATGGCCATAGCCTGATCATCAACCCCTGGGGGGAGGTGCTGGCCGATGGCGGTGATGCCCCGGGGGTGACCATGGCCAGGATCGATACCGGCGCTGTTGAGCGGGCGCGTCAATCCATCCCGGCGATCACCACCGCAAGGGCATTTACGCTTGAAAAAATGTCAGGTTAAGCGAGGCCTTTTTCGCCCAGGGCAATGTATTTCGCGTGGCGATCCTTAACCAGCCCGTCGCCGGACAATGGCGCCAGATCAGCCAGTTGCTTTTCAATCGAATCGCCAAGGTCGGCAATCGCTTTTTGAGGGTCACGATGCGCCGCCCCGAGGGGTTCCTTGACGACATCATCAACAACCCCGAGGGTTGCCATGTCCTGAGCCGTCAGGCGCAAGGCTTCGGCGGCGTCACGGGCATGGTCAGAACTGCGCCACAGGATGGAGGCGCAGCCTTCAGGGGAAATCACCGAATACACGGCGTGTTCATACATCACGACGCGGTTGCCCGTGGCCAGCGCAATCGCCCCGCCAGAGCCGCCTTCCCCCACCACCGCTGAAACAATAGGGCTGGTCAGGTTAAGGCAGGTTTCAATCGAACGGGCAATGGCTTCGGCTTGCCCGCGTTCTTCCGCCCCGCGGCCAGGGTAGGCGCCAGCGGTATCCACAAAAGTCAGGACAGGCAGGCCAAAATTTTCCGCCAGTTCCATCAGGCGGCGGGCCTTGCGGTAGCCTTCGGGACGGGCCATGCCGAAATTGCGCTTGATCCGCTCATCGGTGCTGGAGCCTTTTTCCGTCCCCATCACCACCACGGATTGGCCGCGGAACCGCCCAAGGCCACCGATAATCGCGTGATCTTCCTTGAAATTTCTGTCGCCGGAAAGGGAGGTGAAGTCATCAATAAGCTGGTTGATGATCATCTTGGTTTTCGGACGGTCAGGATGGCGCGCGACCTGCACCTTGTCCCATGGGCCAAGCTTGGCGTAAGTGGATTTGATCTCGCGGGTCATGCGTTCCTGCAGACGGCTCACTTCTTCGGCAATATTGATGTCCATGTCCGATGACATGTGGCGCAATTCTTCAATCTTGCCCTCAAGAACGGAAATGGGTTTTTCAAAATCAAGGAAATGACGCATGACTGATCCTTTCAATGATGACTTTATACATCAATTTTGGGCAAACGGGCAAGCGGATGGGCATCCTTGACCAATCCCGCCAGCCGATCATCACGGGTCTGGGTGTAAATTTCTGTGGTTGAAATATCGGCATGGCCAAGCAGCATTTGCAGTGACCTCAAATCCGCCCCGCGATTAAGCATATGGGTGGCAAAGGAATGACGCAGCATATGGGGGCTGATGGCTTGGGCAATGCCGGCGTTGCGGCCAAGCGTGCGGATCAGTTGATAGACCGTCTCACGCCGCATCGGGGCATCGCCACTTTTCCCGTCACCACCCTGCCCGGGGTAAAGATAAGACGACGTCACGTAACCGGGGTGCTCATCGCGTTTCTCAAGCCATGCCGCCGTCGCCAATTGCGCCGCTTGCGTCAAGATCACCACCCGTTCTTTCTGCCCCTTGCCCATGACGGTAATATGGTCAAGGCGGCGGGTGAAACTGCCGACAGGCAGGTTGACCAGCTCGCTGATTCGCAATCCCGTGCCGTACAGCATTTCCAGCATCGACATCAGCATCACCCCCGTCACGCTGTCGTCGCCAGCGGCGTGATTGAGCAAGCGGGACATGTCGTCTTCCGACAGGCTTTTCGGCAAGCTGGCGGCTGTTTTCGGGGCATCGAGATGGGTCGACGGGTCATCGGGGCGGAGGTTTTCCTCAACCAGAAATGCCATAAAGGACCGCACCGCGGACAGGCGGCGGGCGACACTTCGTGGCGCCAGGTCGCGTGACCA
>JAGWAQ010000061.1:0-1637 GCA_021296375.1 Alphaproteobacteria bacterium | reverse complement strand
CGATAGGCGGCGACGGTATGAGGGGAGACGCCGCGCAACGCCACCATGGCGTCAAGGAACTGCCCGATCGTCACAACATCTGGTGAGCCGCGCTGAGGGGTTGGGGTCATGACGTTTCATCAGCAGGGTCAGCGGCACCGGCGAAATGACGCTTCAGCCCCCAAGACATCAAGATCGATTTGGCCAGCCCCCGCGCCGTCTGCTCAAGCCCCGCGCGTTGCAACGCCGCCGCCAGACGGGCGGCGTCATCACGGGTCAGATCCGCCAGATCCATGCCGTTAAGGGCAACGGTTGTCCGCAGCAAGGTTTCCGCGGCCATGCCTTTGGCGGCGGCGGCCTCAATCGACATCAAGGTGGCGTAAGGCAAGCTTGTACCGCCCGCCAATCGGGCGGTGGTGCCGTCAAGCGCCAGCCAATCCTGACCTTCAAGCGACTGGCCAATCGCCGCCAGCAAGGTGATCGCGTCATGGGCTTCTGCTGTATTGACCATCGACGCCGGCACCTGCCGCGGCGACAGCTCAAGCAGGCCATGCCAGGCCAGCGCCTGATCATTCATCAGCACTTTTGACGGCGCTTCCGCAAAACCCAGAAGAGGGCCGATTTTACGTTCAAGCGCAAGGTCATTAGCCCCGCCTTCAACATAGTCAAGCCACAGGCCAAGGGATTCATCGCCGGTGTAACCGTGATCCGCCACCAATGCTTCAAGGGCAAGCTGGGCGCGGGTGCTGTCATCCTTTTCACTGGAAATCGCCTGCCAGGCGTTCAATCGCGCCAAGGCCACGGTGTCGGCATCGCCGCCGAAACGCAATCGCGTCAGGGCTTCCGCGGAGGCAATATCAACGGTTGAGACCAAGGCCCATGAGGCGGTCAGATCGGCGCTGGAGATGCGGCCAAATTTCCGCGCTGCCAGCAACCGGTTGGCGTCAGGGCTGAGGTACCGAAGAGACTGGATACTGCCGTTGTAACTGGCGGGCACATTGGCGAGCGCTTCCGGCTCAATCGTGATGCGGGCGCTGTCCATCAACACGAGATGCAGCATCGACAGGTTACTCTGGTCAATTTCCACAGAAGAACCATCACCGGTGAGCTGCCGCATCAAGTCAAAATACACCGGGTCATCAACCCCCGAATCTTCGAGAATATCAATCGCGAATGACGCTTTCATGCTGTCGCCGGAGACAATCGCGCAAAAGGCATTGATCTGGTGCCAGAGAGGTTCAAGCGTCAACATGACCTTTTTGCTGGCGACGCGGCAGGCGTCTTCATCATTGCGGGTCAGGAGGTGGTGTAGCGCCAGCCATTCGTTGCGCGCTTGCCATTGGTCATCTTCAGGCAATTGCCGGATCAATTCCGCAAGGTCAGCAGAGGCACCCTGTGCCGCCAGCCAGTCAAGGCGACGGCTGATCATTTCTTCCGCCAGATCAACAAAACCTTGCGGCGGCACGGCGCGCGCCACCATCAGGTGATGAACCGCTGGCCGCAATACCCTCGGCACCGACGCCCCTTCAAGCTGGGTGAACAACCCGAGGATAGTGGCGGCGTCACTGCCCTCCCACATCAACCGCCCGAGGCCATCAACATCCTCACGGTCATTGCCAAGAGAGGCGAGGCGGATCGAAGACGGGTTTTTGGTCTTC
>JAGWAQ010000060.1 GCA_021296375.1 Alphaproteobacteria bacterium | reverse complement strand
CGTTCTGCAGAAGCGTCGCGATGGGCCGCCCCATCACCCCCAAGCCGATGCACCCGATACGGGCAGGTTCATTTATGGGAGGTTCCTTACGGGCAGGTTCATTTCCAGCAGTCATGATCAAAGCCTTTCAATAACATCACCTTGTGTTTGTGCAGGATTTTTACAAAAAGTGCAATTTCGCCCGATCAAGCGGTTGAATTTATCATGGTTTGATTTAATTCGGGTTTTGCGAGGCAAGGATCATCCCCCTTTCTTGCCTCGCGACCTTCTCTTTTCTGTTCTTTTTTTATCCTGATAATCACGATATAAATATTTTTATCGGTGCGTTTTTAATTGTCGGCATCGGTATATATTCTTCATTAGTGTGTTTCAGCAATCATGTCATTTCCGCGAATGACGGGGACCGATAACTTTTCATTCCGATAACTTTTCAAAAGGGCCGAGATTTCATGTCGACAGTTCACCAACTTATCGCCGCTATTTCACCTGATCGCCGCGCCATCTCCGCGGTCACAGACGATAATAACCCGTCAAAGCCGGCCATGACATTTGCTGCGCTGGCCGAACTCATGACCAGCACCATCAGCCAGCTCAACAGCATCGGTATTGGCCGTGGTGATCGTGTTGCGATTGTTCTGCCCAATGGCGCTGAAATGGCGGCGGCGTTTCTGGCGGTGGCGGCGGGGGCTTCGGCGGCGCCGTTAAACCCGGCTTATCGCGCCGATGAATTTGATTTTTACATGTCTGATCTCGGGGCAAAAGCGGTCATTGTCATGGCCGAGGATGACACTCCGGCGGTCAAAGTCGCCAACGACCGCGGCATTCCCGTGCTGGTGCTGACCCCCGCTGATGTGGCGGGGCAATTCAGCCTTGATGTCAGCGCAGCATCAGCCGCCGACGCCGCCTTGCCCGGGGCATCACAACCTGAAGATGAAGCGCTGGTCTTGCATACATCTGGCACGACCTCACGCCCGAAAGTGGTGCCGCTGTCGAACGCCAATGTCACGGCATCGGCCCTCAATATCAGCACGACCCTTTCCCTGCCGCCGGATGACCGAGGGCTTAACATCATGCCGATGTTCCATATTCATGGCCTGATTGCGTCATTGCTGTCGTCGATGGCGGCGGGGGCTGAGGTCATGTTCACCCCGGGGTTCAACGCGCTTAAAATTTTCCAGTGGTTTGATGAAGCCAAGCCAAGCTGGTACACCGCTGTGCCCACCATGCATCAGGCGATCGTCAGCCGCGCCAAACGCAATGCGGATATTCTGGACCAGATGAAGCTGCGGTTCATCCGCTCGTCGTCGTCGTCCCTGCCTGTGCCGGTAATGGAAGATGTTGAGGCGACTTTTGGATGCGCCGTGATCGAGGCTTATGGCATGACGGAAGCCGCCCACCAGATGGCCTCAAACCCCCTGCCGCCAAAAACCCGCAAGCCCGGCTCTGTCGGCATCGCCGCCGGACCGGACATCTGCATCATGTCAGCGGAGGGTGAGGTTCAGCCCACCAACGGGATTGGCGAGATTTGTATTCGTGGCGGCAATGTCTTCAGCGGTTATGAAAACAACCCCGACGCCAATGCCGAAGCCTTCCATGGCGATTGGTTCCGCACCGGCGATCAAGGCTATCTGGATGACGAGGGCTATCTCCGCATCTCGGGACGGCTGAAAGAGATCATCAACCGCGGGGGTGAGAAAATCTCCCCCCGTGAAGTCGATGATGTGCTGCAGGCCCATCCTGCCGTCGCGCAAATTGTCACCTTTGCCCTGCCGCACCCGAAGCTTGGCGAAGAGGTCGCGGCGGTGATCGTGCTGGAAGATGGCGCGGTGGCAACAGAAGCCGAATTGAAAGAATTTGCTTCCGCCAAACTGGCTGATTTCAAAGTCCCTCGGGTGATCAAGTTCATCGACGAAATTCCGAAAGGCGCCACCGGTAAACTCCAGCGCATTGGTCTGGCTGAAAAACTCGGCCTTGCTGAACAACAGGATATCGCCTGATGACCAAAATCGCAATTTATGGGGCCGGTGCTATTGGCGGCTATATGGGGGCCATGCTGGCGAAATCCGGCGCGGATGTCAGCTTGATCGCGCGTGGCCCGCACCTTGCCGCCATGAAAGACAATGGCCTGACGTTGATCAAGGATGGCGCCCGCGACACCTATGCCGTCACCGCCACGGATGACCCTTCAAGCCTCGGGGTTCAGGATTTCGTCATTGTCACCTTGAAGGCGCATTCCATTTCCGCCGTCACCGACGCCATGCAGCCGTTGCTGGGGCCTGACACGGCGGTGGTGTTTGCCGTCAATGGCGTGCCGTGGTGGTATTTCCATCAGCATGGTGGCCCCCTTGATGGCACTCGCCTGGCCACGGTTGACCCGGGCAATCGCATCTGGGATGCGATCGGACCTGAACGCGCCATCGGCTGTGTTGTCTACCCCGCGACGGAAGTCGAAGAGCCCGGGGTTATCCGCCATATCAGCGGCGACCGGTTCTCGCTGGGGGAACCCTCTGGTGAGGTTTCCGAGCGATGCCAGGCCTTGTCCGCCTTGCTGAAAGCGGCGGGCTTAAAAGCCCCGGTGCGGCCCCGAATCCGCGATGAAATCTGGGTCAAGCTGTGGGGCAATTGCTCGCTCAACCCCATCAGCGCCCTGACCGGCGCGACCCTTGAAGACATGTGCCGTGATGACGCCACCCGCGGTATTCTCCGCAACGTCATGCTCGAAGCGCAAGCGGCGGCGGAAGCCACAGGCATCAAATTTTCGATTGATGTGGACAAACGCATTGCCGGTGCCGAAGCTGTTGGCGCGCATAAAACCTCCATGCTCCAGGACCTTGAGTTGCGGCGGCCGATGGAAATCGACGCGCTTGTCAGCGCGGTGACGGAAATCGCCGCCCATGCCAATATCGAAACCCCGACGTTATCCACCATCCTCGGGCTGGTGCAGCGGCGGGCATATGAAGCCGGTTGCTACCGCTACCCCGACCACTAACACCCAATCAAGGGGGACACATACATGCGCGCCGCGAACCAATTGATACACAGCATTATTGCTGCTGGAACAGACACGATCTTCAGCCTGTCGGGCAATCAGATCATGGCGGTCTATGACGCGGCAATTGACCATGACATCACCCTTGTCCACACACGCCATGAAGGCGGGGCCGTCTATATGGCCGATGGTTACGCCCGATCATCAGGCAAAATCGGGGTCGCGCTGGTGACCGCGGCGCCAGGCTTCACCAATGCCCTCGGCCCTCTTTACGCCATCCGCCAGACCCAAACCCCGATGCTGGTGTTGAGCGGCGACAGCCCTCTTGCCATGGATGGAAAAATGCCGTTTCAGCAGCTGGATCAGCCGCAATTGTCGGCGCCATTGGTCAAGGACAGCTGGCGCGTCACCAACCCCAACCGCCTGGCTGATGACATCGCCGGGGCCATTGCCCTGGCGCGATCTGGCCGCCCTGGCCCGGTCCATATTTCCCTGCCGCAAGATATGCTGGAAGATGATGCCGGGCTGGCCAAGACATTTGATGACACCGCCTTTTCCCCTGAACCCATGATGCTGAGCAATGCCGATTTGCCATCGATCATGACCGCCATTGGGGATGCCGAAAAACCGCTCATCATCACCGGCCCGTCCCTGCACCCGACCCAGGCGCCGGGGGTGGCGGATCATCTGATGGCGGCGCTTCATATCCCTGTCATCTGCATGCAAAGCCCCCGCGGGATGAACGACCCTGCCCTGGGCAAAATCAAGGTCATTCTTGAAAATGCCGACGCCTTGATCCTGCTCGACAAGGATGTTGATTTCACCCTCGCCTCCGGCGATATCGATCGTCTGCCCGCGGAACGGGTTGCCCTGATCGCCGCGCAAGCCGAAAGCATCGCCCATGCCAGCACCGTGTTGTCAGGGCGGCTCAGTTGGGGGTGCATCGGGGACCCTGTCACCGCCGCCAAAGCCTTGAGTGAAGTGACGACGGTCAAAGGCCCGAAGGCCTGGTTCAATCATGTCATGAAAGCTCTTGATGCCCGTCCGGCCTCGCCAACCGCGGCAACTGGAGCCGGGCTGACGGCCCATCATCTGGCTGAGGCCATCTCAACCCATCTTGACCCCATGCCCTTGATCGTCGTCGATGGCGGCGAAGTGGGGCAATGGGCGCAATCGGTTTTGCCGCGGGACAGCATCCTCACCAATGGCCTGTCAGGGGCTATCGGCGGGTCAATACCGCAAGCGATAGGGATGGCGCTCGCCAACCCCGGCCGCCGCGTTCTGGCCTTTATGGGGGACGGCACCGCCGGGTTTTATCTGTCTGAACTCGACACCGCCCGCCGCATGGGCCTGCCCATCACCTTTATCATCGCCAATGATCAACGCTGGGGGCGGAAGTCGAAATACAGAAGCGGGTTTATGGCGCTGATCGCGCCCTCGGTTGCACGCTTGATGAGGCCACAAGCTATGATCGCATCGCCAGGGGATTTGGCCTTAATGCCGAAAAAATTGACGATCTGGACCAGTTCATTGCCGCCATCCAGAAAGCCAACCGAAGCCGCAAGCCAAGCTTGATCAATGCCATGATCACCGGCCTGCCCGCACCTGGTTTTTAGCCTCAATAGACCGGCACCTCAATAGACCGGCAAGGGGCTGCGCTTTGGCTGGCGCGCCTGCACCGCCCTGACCTGCGGCAGCGCAGAGACATGGTCAAACAGCGCCTTCAGCCTTGGCCTTGTACTGAGCTGGTGATCAATGCGGCGATCCCAGTTAAGGAGCATATGCAAATAAAGATCAGCGGCGGTCAACCGGCTGCCGCATAAAAACGGCTGGCTTGCGAGGGCGGCGTCGATCTCATCATAACAGATCATCCGGTCGGCGATGCCGCTTTTGATCAGCGCGTCTTCAGGCGCCGAGAATGAATAGCTTTGATAAATCCGCTGATTGGCGTTGTAGAGAATGGTGGCAAGATAGGCGAGCCATTGCAGGCACTTGCCCCGCGCCATCTCCCCCGGGGGCGCGATCAAGCCGGTTTCAGGGAACCGATCGAGCAGATAAATCGTAATGGCGAGGGATTCGCTAAACCCCTGGCCATGTTCATCCACAAGCACGGGAATCTGGCCCTTCGGGGAAATGGCGCGATAAGCGGGGGTGTCCCGTTCCGCCTGATCAGGAAAGCTGATGGTGTACTCAACCCCCGCCCATTCAAACAGATATTCAGCGATCACGGACCCCGCCCAGCTGATCCCGTACAGATGAAACCCTGACGGCTTGCGCGGCGTCGTCATCCGTCACCTTCCGACATGAAGGTCAGGACCCGGCTTTGCGCCGTCAGCCCGATCATCGCCCGCGCGTCATCATCCAGATGCTGCAGCCCGGCGACCCCCGCAAGACCAGATGGCGTAGACCCCAGCCCATGGGTTTTGAGCAGATCGGTCGTCGCCTGGCCCTGATCTTCGCTGATGGTCATGGCAAAATCGGCATCACTTGAAATCGCATGAAAGGCCAGTTCCGACGCCTCCTTGCAATCAAGCCGCCCCATGATGGATACGCCGCCACCAGAGACAACCATCTCACCTTGCTGAAGGCTCAAGAGCATCGGTTGCGCTTCTTCCGGTTCAACGGAAATGATGGTGATCTCCTCACCATAATGTTTGCGGCACCAGCGCGCCATGGATGACGTCAAGCCGCCAACGCCGGTTTGCAAAAACACATGGGTAGGGGCGTCCCCCGCCGCGTCGAGCGCATCGGTGACTTCCTTGCCCATCACCAGATAACCTTCCATGATGCGGCGCGGCACATCGTGATAACCCGGCCATGACGTGTCGGACAGAAGCTCCCCCTTGCCTGCCGCCGCGTCTTCCATGGCGCGCGCCATGCTTTCCTCATAGACCTCACCATGGCGGATGACCTCAGCCCCCATTTGCCGCAAGCGTTCAGCAAAACCTTCGGGCACCGACTGGCTTAAGTAGATCGTCGCCGTTGCGCCGAACAGCCGCGCCCCTGCCGCCAGGGACAAGCCATGATTGCCGGCGCTTGCCGCAATATAGGATTTGCCCTGCAAGGCTGTGGAGATATCGCCGCCGTCAGGGCAGGCCTGCATGGCGTGATGGGCGACAACATAAGCCGCGCCAAGAGCCTTGAAACTGCCGATCCGCATGCGCGTGCTTTCATCCTTGATCCACAACCGCTCAACACCAAAAGCGGCGGCAAGACCGGCGTGGTCATGCAGGGTGGTGGGGTGATGGGCCGGGCATTGCTTGAGCAACTCCAGCACCGGCGCCGGATTGCCGCTGATGTAATCTTCAGGGTTAAGACCGTTTTTCATGGGGTTCTTGATGATGGTCATCACGCGCTCGCTTCACTTGTCAGAAAACTTACTGGCTTCAGCCTAGCGGCAATCGCAAAACGTGACCATGATAAATATCATCTCAGGTCAGGTTGTTGATGCCCCAAGACTGACCCCCCTCAAGACATTGAGCAGATCGCGCGCAAGCTTGATCTGGGGGCCGGTGCGCGGCACCGCCAGCGCCAGTTGCCGCCGGTGCCGGTTGGGGAGCGGCAGAACCGCCACATGATCAAGATGCGACGCGCCAGCGATCATCGGCACCACCGCCACCCCGAGCCCGTTTTCCACCAGCGCAACAACGCTTTCCAGCGTGTCGATTTCCATATCAGGGTAATCAGAGGAACGGCCGTCAATGCCTGCAATCAGCGCGTCGATCTGCTGGCCCACCCGCGCTTTCGGGCTGAACCGCACGATGGGGTTTTGCGACAGGCAGGACAGCGCGTCCTCCCCCGGCTGCGACGGGTTTTTGATCACCACCAGCGGCTCTTCGGCAATCGGGTGGTAATCCAGCTCGCCATTGGTTGAGGTTGTGCCGCCGCCATGTTCAGGCGTTGTCAGCACGGCGAAATCAAGCCGTCCCGCCAGCAAATCCGCCTCCAGCTCATGGCTCAACCCGAGATGCACCGTGACGTTCAACCCCGGGGAATTGTCGCGGATGGATTTCAGCGCCGGAGGCATGATTCCCGCCAAAGTGGTATGGACAGCCCCCAGCCGCAACCGCCCTTTCGGGCCGCTTGGTGCGCTCAGTTTTTCCAGCCCTGACCAGGCGTTCAGCACAGCGTCCACCTGGCTCAAATAATCAACGGCAGGGGCCGTCAGTGGCGGCGGTTTCTTGCTGCGGTCAAACAGCAGGATGCCGGCGAAATCTTCAAGATTGCGCATCTGCAGGCTGATGGTGGAGACCGATACCCCCAGGGCTTCAGCGGCGGCATGGAAACTGCCGCAACTGGCGACCATGCGGAAGGTTTTCAGGGTCTTCACGTCAGGCATGGTTACATCACTTCGTCTTCGCGATTGTCGGTTTCGCCATAGCGATGAAGCGCCGGTGGTTTCAACCCTTCGTAAAGCTTGTCGAGCCCGGCGTTGACCTCATCCCCGTGTTGCGCAAAAAGGCTGTTGCCCTCAAGGTCACTGTCGACGATGAAGGGGCCAAAATTCTCGACCTGGAACAGCCACATTGCCTGGGCGATCCCCAGCTCATCCAGCCAGAACACATCCTTGACGGATTTCACCCCCCTTCCCAGCAGGGCGCCGGTGCCATAGCCCACCGTCGTCAGGTAGACCGCCTTGCGCGGGGCGAGGATCTTGGCGTAGTCATCGCGCGGCATGCCGCCCTTGCCAATGACAAGTTTCGTGCCGGTGGCATCGAGCCAGTCGGCCATCCATTTCGAAAACCGGAAGGAGGCCGTCGCCGTCACCCCGCCGATATTATAGCCGCCCTCACCATCCGGCGCGGCGGCGGGGGAGCAATGGAAATTGGCGTTGCTCACCACCTCAAGGTCATTGAGCGGCAGGGTTTTGCCCTCCCCCAGCACGCGCTGATAGACGCCTTCGCGAGCGGTGTAAACAACGCCGGAAAGATAAACAACATCACCGGGCTTGAACCTGGCGATCGCCTCGGCGCTGGCGGGCAGATCAACATAATGGGTGGTCAGCTTGCTCATTCGACGCCCTCCCGTCGCATGTAGGGGGTGAACCACTGAGGGTCCGTTCGGTAAGTGATGGTGCCGTCGGCATGGATACGGGCGGTGGCACGGCGCGACGACAGGCAGAAGGTATGGACCGACACCGGCATCCCGCCAGTATGGGTGTAGCCCACCTCGATATTGCAATCCACCACCATTGACGAGCCGACAAACCCCATGGCCCCCATGCCGATCGAATTGCCGAGCGCCATCAGCTCATCTTCCAGTTCAGCGATTTTCGGGTCAGGGTTGCGATCCCCCACCACCCGCAGGCAGGCGGCTTGCTTACCCAGTTGCATGCAAGTGTCTTTCGACCCGCCGATGCCAACCCCGACAATCGCCGGCTGGCACGCAAGGCCGCGTTTGCCGAAAGCAATAAGCGTATCGAGCAGAAAACGCTTGATGCCGTCGATGCCGTCGCCGGGGAACAGCATCCGATAATCAGAGCCAAACAAGCCGCCTTTGTGAACGGTGGTGATGTCGATCCAGTCGGCATCTGGCTCAAAGCTCCATTCCACTTCCGGCGCGTTGATGCCGAGGTTGTTGTTTTGTTCGGTTCGCCACAGGGGATGCACGCGATTGGGGCGGAGCGGCACTTCGGTGGTCGCGCGCGCGGGCGCCGCCCGCAACCCCTGGTCAAGCCCGACAAAACTGTCGAGCTGGGCCTT
>JAGWAQ010000215.1:1689-2178 GCA_021296375.1 Alphaproteobacteria bacterium | reverse complement strand
AGATCTACAAAATCCCGTAAATCATCACCAGTCATTGCGGTGTTGTAATCCAGCGTGCCATCTTCTTGCTTGGGCGCGGCCCATCCAGCCCAACGAAATTCCCCATCAATAATACGGCTATAACTTTTCCCGTTGAGAAGTGCGGCGGTTTCCTTGTCAGCTTCAAAATCGTCCAAATATTTAAGAAACAATATCCAGCTTGTTTGCTCGATGTAATCCAGCTCGCTGCTACAGCCTGCGTCTTTCCGCAGGGTGTCATCAATATTTATGAAAGCGGCTTCGTACATTTTTGCACAATTCTGGTTAATGTTTCATGTGACGAACCTCATAGATGTCGGAAAAAAGAATAAGTTACCCTAATTCAAATGGTCATAATCTCAAAGTGTAAATTTGAAATTGATCTGAACGCCAGCGGGAGGGGGGAATGCTGGACTTTTACTCAGCTGGCGGCAGGAACCCCACCAAATGTAGATTGGCAGGGGGAGCGTT
>JAGWAQ010000215.1:0-1486 GCA_021296375.1 Alphaproteobacteria bacterium | reverse complement strand
AGAGTTGACCTGATCAGGGACGCGAGATGAAAAACCCCCTTAAACTGACCTTGCGCAGCACCGAAGACCGCCAGCGTCGCTTGATGGGGCCGCTTCTGGATATATTCACCTTCCTTGAAGGCAAGAGATGGGCAACGGCGATCGGGGCGGTGGCCATCACCACGCTGATCGTGATGTCGTTTTTGCCCCAGTCCTGATTTCTGCAAATATCTTGAGTTAGCCGTCGCGTTGCGCGGCGTAGAGCGCGACGGCGGCGGCGTTCGACACATTGAGGGATTCCGCCGCGTCATCGATCGGGATGCGCACCAGCAGGTCCGCGTGATCCTGGGTCAAGCGGCGCAGCCCTTTGCCTTCCGCCCCCATGACAATGCCAAGCCGATCATGCCCCGCCAGATCAGACAGGGGGGTTGTGCCTTGCGCCGCCATTCCCGCCAGCATGAACCCGTGGTCCTGCAGGGTTTCCATGGCGCGCGCCAGATTAACGACGCGAATAAGGGGGATATGTTCCGCCGCGCCGGAAGCGGTGCGAAGCATCATGCCGCTTTCATCAGGGCAATGGCGATCAGTGGCGATCAGGGCAGAGGCGCGAAACGCCCGCGCCGACCGCATGATGGCGCCGATATTGCGGGCATCGGTGATCTGGTCAAGCAGCATCACCACCGGCCGGTCATCCTGAAGGTCATCAAGCCAGTCGTGAAGATTGACCTGCGGCAAGGGGCGGGCGATCACCACCACGCCTTGATGAACGGCCTTTTCATCGCCGCCCAATGTTGCGCCTAAAGCTGAGGACAAGGCGGGTTTGTCGATCACCACCACGTCAGGAATTTCCCGCGCCGGGCTGATGGCCTTGAGCCAATCGGTCATGTCAGGGGAAATATAGATCTTCAGCGCCTGGCGCTGGCGGTTCTTGAGCGCCTCTTCGGCGGCGTGGCGACCCCAGATCATGACCGCGCCTTTCGGGCAGTTGAGGGCCGGGGCGCTGTCATGAGGGCGGGGGTGTTTATGGCGGTTTTCTGGAGGTTTTGAGCGCATGGCGCCACGTTCAACTGCCGCCTCATCTTGGCGGTGCCCGCCACGCTTGCCGCCACGCTGTTGCGCTTCAGCCGAAGGCGCTCTGGAGCGGGGTGGGGATGAACGTTGTTTTTTTCGCATTAAAGACGACTTTCATGTTGACAAAACCTTGCGGAATCCATACCACCACTTGTCATGAACTCCAGCTTTGTTCTGCATCTTATCGCAGGGTTAGGGCTGAAGTTCAATTGTTTATGGTGGGGTGGCCGAGTGGTTAAAGGCAGCAGACTGTAAATCTGCCCGCGTAGCGTACGTAGGTTCGAATCCTACCCCCACCACCACGATATTTAATAGGCAGGCTCGCCTGCCGGATCATGCCCCTGAAGGAGTACAGGCGATGTCCAAGGAAAAGTTTGATCGCAGTAAGCCGCACGTCAACATCGGCACGATTGGCCACGTTGACCATGGCAAGACG
>JAGWAQ010000059.1 GCA_021296375.1 Alphaproteobacteria bacterium | reverse complement strand
GGGGGCGGGCCTCATCGGTCATCTGCTCAAGCACTTTCAGGAACCCGTCGACACTGTCAAAACCGGCACGTTTATAGGCGCGGGAAAAGCGCGCTTTCTGGACATTGGTCAGCTCAGCTTCCAGCTCTTCGCCTTTGGTTGTCAAGGACAACAGACGTTGCCGCTTGTCGTCATGCCCCTGGCGGGCGTCGATATACCCGTCGTCAATCAATCGCGACAGCACTCGCGACAGGGATTGTTTGGTGATGTTCAGAATGGTCAGAAGATCACTCACCATGATCGACGGATTGCGCCCGACAAAATAGATCACCCGGTGGTGAGCGCGGCCCAAATCACGCTCCGCCAGGATGGCGTCAGCCTCCCCCGTGAAGTCACGATAAGCGAAAAACAACAGCTCAATGCTGTGGCGCAATTCATCTTCACGCAGGAACAGAGGGTTTACAGATGTTTTTACGTCAGCCATGTTGACTTATCTTTGCCCTTTATGTTCAATTTGACAATATGAATTCGCTCACTTGTGCTGAAAAATGCGCAAACACCTGAAGATAAGGATGTTTCCATGGATATGATCCCGTTTGATGATCGCGATGGCAAGATCTGGTTTAATGGCGAGATGGTGAATTGGCGTGATGCCAAGACCCATGCCCTGAACCATGGTTTGCATTACGCCAGTTCTGTTTTTGAAGGGGAGCGCGCCTATAATGGTGAGATTTTCGAGAACGAATGGCACACCCGCCGGTTCCGTGAATCCGCAGGATTGCTTGACTTTGAGCTGCCTTACACCGACGAAGAGCTGATTGCCGCCAAGGCCGAAGTCATGGCCGCCAATGGCCTGACGGATTGTTACATCCGCCCTGTCGCCTGGCGCGGCAGTGAGATGATGGCGGTGTCCGCCCAATATTCCAAAACCCATGTGCTGATCGCGGCGTGGGAATGGGGCAGTTATTTTGACCCTGAATTGAAGATGAAGGGCATCACCCTTGATATTGCCGACTGGAAGCGCCCGAGCCCGGAATCAGCCCCTGTCCATGCCAAGGCCGCGGGTCTTTACATGATTTGCACCTTGTCGAAACACGCGGCGGAGAAAAACGGCTTTACCGATGCGCTGATGATGGATTACCGCGGCTATATCGCCGAAGCCACCGGCGCCAATGTCTTTTTCCTGATGAATGACGGCAAGATCCACACCCCGAACGCCGATTGCTTCCTGAACGGCATCACCCGCCAGACGGTGGTCAAGCTGCTTGAGGAGATGGGCTATGATGTCGTTGAACGACACATCACCCCTGATGAACTGGCCAATGTCACGGAATGTTTCCTGACAGGGACGGCGGCGGAAGTCACGCCGGTGTCGCAAATCGGGGACCACAGCTTTAACCCTGGCGGCATGTGCCGTTCGGTGATGGACGCTTACGCCAAGCTGGTTCGCGGCGAGGCTTAATCTTTTGACCAGCGGGCGGCGGCGGCATTGTCGCTGTCCCGCGCGTCGACCCATTGGGTGCCGTCTTCGGTCTCTTCGGCTTTCCAGAACGGGGCGTCGGTTTTCAGAAAATCCATCATAAAGCGCGCCGCTTCAAAGGCCGCGTCGCGATGCGGCGACGCGCAACCCACAAACACAATCTGATCGGCCGCCAGAAGCCGACCAACACGGTGGATGATGGTGGCCTTGGTGATGGGCCAACGCGCCATCGCCTCATCTCTTATCCGCATCAATTCCTTTTCCGTCATGCCGGGGTAATGCTCAAGCGTCATGGCATGAACGATCTTGCCGCCATGACGATCCCGCACCAGCCCTGTGAAGCTGACCACCGCGCCAGGGATGGCGCCGGGTTCAGCACTCGACAAGGCGCCGATTTCCGCGCCAGCGTCAAAATCTTCAGTTTGAACACGGACCGTCATCTCAGCCCCCTGTCACCGGCGGGAAGAACGCCACTTCATCCTGATCATTGAGGGGGGCGTCAAGGCTGGTGTAATTCTGGTTGACCGCCACGCGCACCACTTCCATGTTCGATAAGGCCAGGGCATGGCCCGCGCTCACCCCCCGCAAATGGCTGATGAGATCAGCCACTGTCGTGACATGGTCAGGTTTGTCGATCTGCTCAAGCGATGCGCCAATATGTTCACGCATCCAGGCAAAATACATGATCCTCATAAGCCGGACTCCCGCAACATGATGAAGGGCAACAGGTCGCCTGGCGTGACGTCGTCATGGTCGGCGGGAATTTCCACCAACCCGTCGGCGCCGGTCAAGGACGACAGGACGCCCGCGCCCTTGCGTCCATTCAACACGATTTTTCCGTCGCCGTCACGGTTGTCGATACGGGCGCGCAGATATTCGGCCCGCCCCTTGCGGTGCCGATGGGCAAAACCCGACGGCAGATTGAGCTTGAGCGGCGGCGTCATGCGGCCCCCCTGAAGCCGGGTCAGAAGCGGGGCCACCAGCAGACGGGTGCAGACAAATGCCGCGACAGGGTTGCCAGGCACGCAATACACCGGCGTCGTGCCGATCCGCCCTGCCGCCATGGGGCGGCCGGGTTTAAGCGCCAGTCGCCAGAAGTCAATAACTCCGCCATTGGCGGTGATGGCGGCGCGGGCATGATCTTCGTCCCCTTCGGAACTGCCGCCAGATGACAGAATGACATCAGCGCGCCCCGCGGCCTCGCCATAAGTCCGGGTAAGGGTTGTGAGATCATCATTAACAATCCCCAAATCCAGCACCTGATGCCCGTCGGCTTCCAGCAATTGCCGCAGCATGGGGCGGTTGGAATCATGGATCATGCCTTCGTCAACGCCTTCCGCCGAGCCGCTCTCCACGACTTCATCCCCCATGGACAGGATGGCGACGGTCAGGCGCGGCGCGACGGTCAGTTCGGTTGTGCCGATCGCGGCGGCAAGGCCGATTTCAGATGGCCCCAACCGGGTTCCGGCGGTCAGCACCACCTCACCCTCGGCGACATTTTCACCAGCGGGACGAAAGTTGGTGCCGGCGGTGATGCGCTGAGGAAGGGTGACGCTTCCGGCGTCATCAATACTGCAATGCTCCTGCATGGCGATGGTATCAAGGCCAGGCGGCATGGGGGCGCCGGTGAAAATCCGGTAGGCAAAACCGCGTTCAACAGGCTTGTTATAAGGGTGCCCGGCTTTGATCGACCCTGTCACGGGCAAGGGCGTTTCCGTCAGGTCGTGATGGCAAAAGGCATAACCATCAACCGCCGCGACATCCTGCTGGGGAACATTGATGGGCGAGACCACGTCTTCACGCAAGATACGGCCGCGGGCATCATCAAGGGCAATCGTTTCGGTTGTGTTCACAGCAGTGGTTGCCGAAACCAGCAGATCAAGGGCGTCATGAAGGGGGATATCTTCAGGATAACCGGTCATGGCCGAAACACCTCAAGGATGAGGTCTGCCACCGCTTCAGGTGAGTTAAGGTCAGCCTGCGGCAACGGGCAGTCGCCGAGCGGCGTGTCCGTGGCGATCATGCGGATGCCCGCAAGTTGAGGGTAAAGAAAGCCATGCCCCATGGCGGCGCGGTGGATCTCGACCTTCGGGAAATCAATCGATTTGAAGCCTTCCACCAGCACGATATCCGCCGGCGAAAGCTCTGCCAGCAGGGTCGGCAGATCGGCCTCATCCTGATCAGGTGTTTCGGTGAATTTCACCCGCCGACGTGACGACGAGATGATCATCTCTGACGTGCCAGCCTTGCGATGCCGCCAGCTGTCCTTGCCCGGGGTGTCGGGGTCAAATTCATGATGGGCGTGTTTGATCGAAGAGGTGCGGTAGCCGCGTTCAACAAAAATCCGGATCAATTGTTCGGCAAGGGTGGTCTTGCCTGTCCCTGACAAGGCGGCGAGGCCAAACACCAGGCCATGACGTTGCCCTGTCCCTGGCCCTGTCTCCGGCCCTGGCCCCGTCCCCGTCCCCGGCCCCGGCCCCGGCCCTGAATTGGCCTGATCACTGTTGGGCAGAGAGGTCATGAGCCAGGGCCTTTTTGAGATAATCCCAACCGGTGATGGCCGTCAGGATCGCCGCCAGCCACATCAGCGCAAGGGCGATATCCGCAATCCGCCATGACAGAGGCGTCAGGGGCGTTGACATCACAAACCCGATGGCAATCAACTGAATGGGGGTTTTGATCTTGGCCAGAAAAGTCACGTGAATGACAAGGTTATAGGCGGACATGAATTCCCGCAGGCCAGAGATAAAGACTTCCCGCAACAGGATCATCAGCGCCGGAATGAACATCAGCCATCCCCAGTTCTCAAATGCCGCCAGCGCCAGCAATGATCCCGCCACCAGCAGTTTATCGGCCACCGGATCCAGCATCCGCCCGAGGTTCGAGACCGCGTTCATGCGCCGCGCCAGGTAGCCGTCAAGCCAATCGGTGAGGGCGGCGGCGGCGAAAAGACCAACCGCAAGATACCGCAACCCGGGCAAATCGGACATGATCAAAAACGGCACCGCGGTGCTGGCGATAATCCGCAAAACAGTCATGACATTAGGCAAGTGGCGCATGGGGTTTTCGACGCTCAATAAAGTGGTTATGCTGCCGTCACTCTAGCGGTTTGGCGGGGAATTATCCAGTTCAAACCCGACGTTGATTGCCTTGGTCGTGACTGGATGCCGTCATGAGTTGGGGGCGTTGTGAAACCATCCGTAAATCGTTTCCGCCACGGCTTTGCTGATGCCGTCAACCTGCATCAGGTCAGGAATATCAGCACGGGCGATTGAGCGCGCGGAGCCAAAATGCGACAGCAGGGCTTTTTTGCGTTTGGCCCCGATCCCGGGGATCTGGTCAAGCGGATTGGCGGTGGCGGATTTCTGGCGACGGGCGCGATGGGCGCCGATGGCGAAACGGTGGGCTTCATCACGCAAGCGCTGAAGGAAATGCAGAACCGGCGTGTTGAGCGGCAGGGAAAAACTGTCCTTGCCGTGCTGATGAAACTCCTCACGTCCGGCGTTG
This sequence comes from Alphaproteobacteria bacterium, assembly GCA_021296375.1. Taxonomy (GTDB): domain Bacteria; phylum Pseudomonadota; class Alphaproteobacteria; order Puniceispirillales; family UBA1172; genus JAGWAQ01. The sequence goes on along the minus strand of JAGWAQ010000059.1, from coordinate 3,861 downwards.
CGGTCCGGGCCTTTCGAGATCGCCACCATCGGCACATCCAGCACCCCGAGGTCTTCCATCACCTGACGGGCGGCGGAAAGCTGGCCCTTGCCGCCATCAAGCAAGACAAGATCCGGCCAGACCCCGGATTTGCGCTCTGGGTCCTCGCGCATGGCGCGCTGGAACCGACGCTGCAGCACTTGCCGCATCATGGCGAAATCATCACCGCCGAAATCAGGCATGTGTTCATCCCTGATGATGTTGAACTTGCGGTAGGCGGCTTTTGTGAACCCGTCTTCGCCCGCAACAATCATCCCCCCAACGGCATGACTGCCCTGAATGTGCGAGTTGTCATAGACCTCAATCCGTTTGGGCAGGTCATCAAGATCAAACAGCTCCTGCACCAGCGCCAGCATTTTCTTCTGGCTTGAGCTTTGGGCAAGTTCACGGCTGAGCGCTTCACCGGCATTGCGTTCGGCCATTTGCATCAGCTTGCGGCGATGGCCGCGCGACGGGATGCTGATCTGGGTTTTGCGGTCGGCCTTTGAGCTGAGCGCCTGGGCGATAAGCTCCGCCTGTTCCGGCAGGGTGCTGACCAGAATTTCGGGAGGGCACGGCTTGTCGTCATAAAACTGGCCGATGAACGCCGCCATAATATGGCCGGGGGTATCGTCGATCTCATGCCGCGGAAAATAGGATTTATTGCCGTAGTTCGAGCCATTGCGCATAAAGAACACCTGAACGCAGGTCTTGCCGCTGTCCTGCTTCAAGGCGATCACATCGGCATTGAGTTCACTTGGCAGGTTGATGTCCTGATGGGCCTGGATGCTGGTCAAGGCGCGGATGCGATTGCGCCAGACGGCGGCATCCTCGAATTCCAACTGTTCGGCCGCCTCATGCATGTGACGGGCAAATTCTTCCTGCACTTTTTTGGAATCACCTGACAGAAAACGCGCCGCCATCTGGACCTGTTCATCATACTGGCGGCCCGTGACCTTGCCCACGCAAGGGGCGCTGCAGCGTTTGATCTGGTGCTGGAGGCAGGGGCGGGAGCGGGCGGAGAAAATCGAATCCGAGCAGGTTCTGAGCATGAAGGCGCGGGTCAGTTCCGTCACCGTGCGATTGACGGCACTGGCGGAAGCAAAGGGGCCAAAATACTCCCCCTTGCGTTTGCGTGGCCCGCGATGCTTGGTCAGTTGCGGCCAGTCGTGATCTTTCGTCAGCATGATGTAAGGGAAAGATTTATCGTCCCGCAGCAGGATATTAAAGCGCGGCTTCAGGGTCTTGATCAGGTTTGATTCCAGCAGCAGGGCTTCGACTTCCGTGCGGGTGGTGATGATCTCCATGGAAACGGTTTCCGACACCATCCGCATCAAGCGGTTGCTGAGCGCATTGGTGCGGGTGTAGCTGATGACGCGTTTGCTGAGCGCCTTGGCCTTGCCGACATAAAGGGCGTTGCCGCTGTAATCCAGCATGCGGTAAACCCCCGGCTGGGTGGTGAGCTTTTTGGCGGTGGATTTGATCACCTCGATCCCGCGCTTGAGATCAGGTTCCGGCGCGCTGGCGGCGGCTCCGTCGGCGTCAAATTCAGGCTGATGTCCAGATTGTCCAGTCATATCATTACCTTAATAGATTTTGATCCGGCGGTCACCTGAGGCGGCGAATCATAGGGGGAGAAGCTGGCCCTGACCTGGCCTGACGCTATCCCCGCAACCTGTGGATAACCTTGTGGACAGCACCGCCTCTGGTGATCAAGAATCGGGGTTTTCCGCGAAATATGGCAACTTGCCCAAAATTTAGGCATTTTAATTAATATCTCATAAAAACAATAAGTTGAACCCGTTCAAGTAAAAAATAAAGTTTTTGAAAAGCGGGTTTTTCTTTCACTATTACAAAAATATGGCAATTCCGAAAAATTGTGCATAAATCTCAACCGACGGATTAAGGCTCATCATGCTGATTCCATTGAAAAAGAAAATCACCGGGCAAGGCGGCGCCCTCCTGGCGGGGAAACATCAAGCGGATGCGTCGTTATTTTTTGCGGCGGCGTTCTTCCTCTTTTCGTTTGAAGGCCAAGGCCGGGCCACTGCCGATTTCAAGTTCCGACGCCTCAAGACGGCGAATTTCATCACGGATGCGGGCGGCCTCCTCGAACTCCAGATTGGCGGCGCTTTCCTGCATTTTCTGCTCAAGCTCCGCGATCACATCACGCACCGATTTGCCGACCATTGACGTGCCCGCGGCGGGGTCGACGTTGACATCGACGTGATCGCCGCGCTCATACACACTGTCGAGAATATCGTTGATCTTGGTGTTGACGCTTTCCGGTGTGATGCCGTGCTTCTCGTTATACTCTTCCTGGCGGGCGCGGCGGCGGTTGGTCTCGTTGATGGCGTAGGTCAGGCTGTCGGTCATTTTGTCCGCATAAAGCAGCACCCGGCCGTTGATGTTGCGGGCGGCGCGGCCAATGGTCTGGACCAGCGAGGTGCGCGAGCGCAAATAGCCTTCCTTGTCGGCATCCAGAATAGCCACCAATGAACATTCGGGGATATCCAGCCCTTCGCGCAGAAGGTTGATGCCGATCAGCACATCAAATACCCCAAGCCGCAGGTCGCGGATAATCTCGATCCGCTCAAGGGTTTCAACGTCAGAGTGCAGATAGCGCACCTTGACGCCGGCCTCATGCATGTATTCCGTCAGGTCTTCCGCCATTTTCTTGGTCAGGGTGGTGATCAGCACCCGCTCGCCCTTGGCGGCGGCGTCACGGCATTCGGCAATGACATCATCGACCTGATGTTCTGTCGGACGGATGATGCAATCCGGGTCAGTCAAGCCTGTGGGGCGCACCACCTGTTCGACAAACACGCCGCCGGTTTGCTCCAGCTCCCATGGGCCGGGGGTGGCGGAAACATGGATGGTCTGGGGACGAAAGGCTTCCCATTCCTCGAATTTCAAGGGGCGGTTGTCCATGCAGGACGGCAAGCGGAACCCGTGTTCAGACAAGGTTGATTTGCGCGCCCGGTCACCTTTGTACATGGCGCCGATCTGCGGCACGGTGACATGGCTTTCGTCAAGGAACAGCAGCGCGTCTTCGGGAAGATATTCAAACAAGGTGGGGGGCGGCTCGCCCGGGCCACGCCCCGACAGGTAGCGGGAGTAATTCTCAATCCCGTTGCAGAACCCCGCCGCCTCGATCATTTCAAGATCAAAGGTCGTGCGTTGCTCAAGCCGCTGCGCTTCGAGCAAGCGGCCGGCGCTTTCCAGCTCGTGAAGGCGGATCTTCAGCTCTTCCTTGATTTGCTTGGTGGCTTGCTGAAGCGTCGGTTTCGGCGTCACGTAGTGGGAATTGGCGAAAATCCGGATCTGGTCAAGCTCGGCGGATTTCTTGCCCGTTAGAGGGTCAAATTCGGTGATGGTTTCAACCTCATCCCCCCACAGCGATATCCGCCAGGCGTTGTGTTCAAAGTGGGCGGGAAAGATTTCCACGACGTCACCACGGACACGGAAACACCCCCGTTGAAAGCCGGTGTCATTGCGCTTGTATTGCAGTTCCGTCAGCTTGCGCAGCAACTGCTGGCGTTCGATGATCTGCCCTTTTTTCAGCCCCACCACCATGCTGGAATAGGTTTCCACCGACCCGATGCCATAAATGCAGGACACCGAAGCGACGATCACGACATCGCGGCGTTCCAGCAAGGCGCGGGTGGCGCTGTGGCGCATGCGGTCGATCTGTTCGTTCACCGTCGCTTCTTTTTCAATGTAAGTGTTGGAGCGGGGAACATAGGCGTGGGGCTGATAGTAATCGTAATAATAGACGAAATATTAAACCGCGGTTTAGGGGAAGAGCGGGGGCATTTGTCCGTAAAGCTGGGCGGGGAGGGT
>JAGWAQ010000058.1:2514-11499 GCA_021296375.1 Alphaproteobacteria bacterium | reverse complement strand
GAGCATCAGCCCAAACACAAGCAGCACAAATTCCGACCACTGCGTCGTCGCATCAGCTTCCACCAGCACCACGCCACGCAATTGCGTGAAGATCAGGATGATCAGGTAAATGCTGGAGCTATAGCCAAACGGGTTGCCCTGAACGAGGTCATAGATCAACCCCAGCACCATCACCGGCAATAACGGCACGGCTTTAGGAAAGCGAATGCCGATAATGAACAGCACCCCAAACACCAGTTTCGGGGCCGAGCCATAAAATGTCGGGAGCTGCCCCAGGGCGCTATCCACAAAGATGATAAACATCAGCCCCACAAAGCTGAACACCTGCTGAAGCAAAAGCTGGTCGGCCTGGATCGAACGCAGCATCGGTCAATTCCCGTTCGTCGCTGAATTGCCGGCATTGGAGACATCGGTTTCCGTCCGCTGGCCAAGGGCATTAAGCCCTTTCAGGGTAAAGCTGTTGTCAGCAGGCGGCAGCGGGCTGTGGGTTTGGGCCAGGACATCGTCAACACTGAACCCCGGGTCATCTTCCGTCACCAGCACCGTCACGAACGACAACCGCTGGAGGTCGACCACCGGTTCAACCACAATGCGGTCATCCGATACCGCCGCCACCCGCCCGACAGGCAATCCGGGCGGCAGCACCCCGCCATGGCCAGAGGTCTGCACCAGCTCATCAATTTCGATCGAGGCTTCAACCGGCAGAAAGCGCAGGCGGAGCGAGGTGGAGTTCTGGCCAACCGTTGTTGCCGGCCATGATGAGGACGACAGGATCACCGGGATCATGGCGTTGATATCGGTGAGCAGCAGCACCTGCGCGTGACGCGCCCCGACATCAATAATCATCCCCACCAGCCCATCGGTGGTGGTGACGGCATTGCCTTTCCGGATACCGGCATCGCGGCCGGCGTTGATCATCACGGAATGGGCGAAACTGTCGGCATTAACGGCGATCACCCGCGCCGAAACAGGTTGCACGGCATTGGGGATGATGACACCACTGACCGACCGCAACTGGCGATTTTCCGTTTGCAGGATTTCAGCTTTCAGGCGCCAGCGGCTGAGCCGTTTGACTTGATCTTCAAGACGGCGGTTTTCTTCGCGCAGATTGGCCACCGCCTGCATGCCTTCGATCATCCCCGCCGCGGCGCGAACAGGAACAGACACCACATCGGCAATCGGCGTCACCAGACCGGTGAGAACCGTTCGGATGGAGTTCATGGCTGAAATATCAGCTTTGCCGAGGGTGATCAGGCTGATGCACAGAAAGAACAGGATGCCATGGACAGCAAATCCATTGGATTTGCGGCCACGTTTACGGTCACCCGGAGCCCTGGCCATACCCGCCTCTTAGGCGCCAACAAGCACGTTTTGCAGTGTCCGCATTTCTTCCAGACAACGGCCCGTGCCCAAGGCGACGCAAGTCAGGGGGTCTTCGGCGATGGAAATCGGCAGGCCTGTTGCATCGCGCAGAACGGTATCGACTTCGTGCAGCAAGCTGCCGCCACCGGTCATGACAATGCCTTTTTCAACAATATCCGCGGCCAGTTCCGGCGGGGTTTGTTCAAGCGCCACCTTCACCCCTTCGACAATCTGGCGGATCGCATCGGACAAGGCGTCCGCGACCTGCGCCTGGGTGATGGTGATCTCTTTCGGGACACCGTTGACAAGGTCACGACCACGGACCTGAATCTTCTGCCCGCTTGTGCCTTGAGGCTTGCAGGCGATCCCGATCTGGGTCTTGATGCGTTCAGCGGTGGACTCGCCGATCAGCAGGTTGTGGGTACGGCGCTTATAGCTGATGAGTGCTTCGTCAAACTTGTCGCCGCCAACACGCACGGAATGGGCGTAAACAATATTGCCAAGCGACAGGATCGCCACTTCCGTGGTGCCGCCGCCAATATCAACAATCATCGAGCCTGAAGGTTCCGTCACCGGCAGGCCAGCGCCAATCGCCGCCGCCATCGGCTCTTCGATCAGGTAAACCCGGCGGGCACCGGCGCTTTCCGCGGATTCCTGAATAGCGCGGCGTTCAACAGCGGTGGAACCCGACGGCACACAGATGATCACCTGAGGGCTGGACAATGGCATCGAGCCGTTCACCTTGCGGATGAAATGCTTGATCATTTCTTCGGCGACTTCAAAGTCAGCAATGACCCCGTCGGCCATGGGGCGGATGGCGCGGATGTTGCCCGGGGTTTTCCCCAGCATCACTTTTGCTTCTTCACCGACCGCCAGCACCTGTTGCTTGCCGCGGATCTGGGCGATCGCCACGACGGAAGGTTCATTCAGGATAATGCCTTTGCCTTTGACATAAACCAGCGTATTGGCGGTTCCGAGATCAATGGCGAGGTCAGCCGAAAAAAGCCCGCGGATTGCATTTAACATCTTGTTTAACCGAGAAACGGCCCCCTAATTTGAGCGCGGGAATCGACCCCCGCGTGAATAACGGTGAGCTACAAGCTCATCAAACCGTTTTAAACCAGAAATGTGGCCAAATCCAGCACCATAAGAGAGTTTCCTCATCTTACAGTGCTGGAGCTGTGGATTTTTTAGTTCTTGGATTTGTCAACCAGACGGTTGGCGCCAATCCAAGGCATCATGCCGCGCAGCTTTTCACCGACCTCTTCGATCGGGTGGGCAGCGTTCATGCGGCGGGTGGCTTTGAAGCTCGACTGGCGGGCTTTGTTTTCCAGCATCCAGGCACGGGTGAAGCGGCCGGTCTGGATATCGGTCAGGATATCTTTCATGGCTTGCTTGGACTCGTCGGTGATGACCCGGGGGCCCGACACATACTCACCATATTCCGCGGTGTTGGAAATGGAGTAGTTCATGTTGGCGATGCCGCCTTCGTAGATCAGGTCAACGATCAGCTTGACTTCGTGCAGGCACTCGAAATAGGCCATTTCCGGGTCGTAACCGGCGTCAACCAGCGTGTCAAAACCGGCTTTGATCAGTTCAACAAGACCACCACAGAGAACCGCCTGCTCACCGAACAGGTCGGTTTCACATTCCTGGCGGAAGGTGGTTTCGATAACGCCGGAACGGCCGCCACCGATAGCGGAAGCATAGGACAGGCCGATGTCATGGGCATTGCCGGAAGCGTCCTGATGGATGGCGATCAGGCACGGCACGCCGCCGCCCTTCTGGTATTCGCCGCGAACGGTATGACCGGGGCCTTTCGGCGCGATCATGATGACGTCAACATCAGCAGGCGGGACGATCAGATCAAAATGGACGTTCAGGCCATGGGCAAATGCCAGGGCAGAACCGGGGCGCATGTTGCCGGCGATTTCATCTTCATAGATTTCCGCCTGAAGTTCATCCGGGGTCAGCATCATCAGGACATCAGCCCAGGCCGCCGCTTCGGATACCGACATCACCTTGAAGCCGGCGCCTTCAGCTTTGGCGCGGGTGGCAGAACCTTCACGCAGCGCGATGGCGACTTCAGCAACCCCACTGTCCTTGAGGTTGGCGGCATGGGCATGACCTTGGCTACCATAGCCGACGATGCATACTTTTTTCGATTTAATCAAATTGACGTCGGCATCCCGATCGTAATAGACGCGCATGATGAAAGTCTCCTAACGGTTATTTTGCGTGTGTTGTTGTGGCGCCATCAGCTTACGTCCTGATGGGCATATCAGCTACAGCACCTCTTGATATAGCAGAAACGCCGGTCCGTGAAACCTCTACTTCGCCCAGGGACGACATCAGGTCCACAAAAGCCTGCACTTTAGAGCTGCTTCCTGTGATTTCAAAAACAAATGACTCGAGCGTGCTGTCAAGCGTGCGGGCGCGGAACGTGCTGGCGATCCGCAGGGCTTCGATGCGGTCCTCGCCGGAATTGACGATCTTGATCAACGCCAGTTCACGTTCAATATGGGCGCCCGCGCTCGTCAGGTCACGGACAGTATGGACCGGCACGATCCGCGCCAGCTGCGCCTTGATCTGCTCGATCACCATCGGGGTGCCGCGGGTGACGATCGAAATCCGTGACAGTTTGCTGATGTTGTCAATCTCCGACACCGTCAGGCTTTCGATGTTATAGCCGCGTCCGGAAAACAGGCCAATCACCCGCGCCAGAACACCAGGTTCATTATCCACCAGCACCGAGATGGTATGCCGTTCTTCAATTATGGTCATTTTATCCACCTTATACCAGGACCATGCCTTCTTCGGACACTGGCGCAGCCGCCTTGTCTTCAGGGCCGAGGAGCATTTCATTATGGGCGGCGCCCGACGGGATCATCGGGAAGCAGTTTTCTTCCTTGGCGACGCGGATATCCGCCAGCACCGGCCCGTCATGGGCCACCATTTCATCGATAATGCCATCGAGATCATCAACCGTATCGGCGCGCAGGCCTTTCATGCCAAAACTATCCGCCAGCTTGAGGAAATCCGGCAGGGATTCCGAATAGCTTTCGGAATAACGGCCGCCGTGGATCAATTCCTGCCACTGCCGCACCATGCCCATCCATTCGTTATTGATGATGAACATTTTGACCGGCAGGTTGTATTGCGCGAGGGTCGACATTTCCTGCATGTTCATCATGAAGGAGGCTTCGCCAGCGATATCGATCACCAGCTTGTCGGGGTTGCCAATCTGAACACCCATGGCGGCGGGCAGGCCATAGCCCATGGTGCCGAGGCCACCTGACGTCATCCAGCGGTTCGGCTCTTCAAACCCGAAATACTGCGCCGCCCACATCTGGTGCTGGCCGACTTCGGTTGAAACAAACGCATCCATGCCCTGGGTTTTTTCCCACAGGCGGTGAATGGCGTATTGCGGCTTGATGATGTCACCAGATTGATCAAACCTGAGGCAATCAATGGATTTCCAGGACTGGATCTTGCCCCACCATGCCGCCATGGCGTCCGCGTCAGGCTTGAACTTGATGGCCTTCAGCTCTTCGATCAGCAGTTCGATCACCCGGCCGGCATCGCCGATAATCGGCAGATCAACGGTGATGTTCTTGTTGACAGAAGACGGGTCAATATCAACGTGAATCTTGGCGGAATTCGGGGAAAACGCATTGGTGCGCCCCGTCACGCGATCATCAAAACGCGCGCCGATATTCAGCATCACGTCGCAATGGTACATCGTCAGGTTGGCTTCATAGGTGCCGTGCATCCCCAGCATGCCGAGGAAATGCTTGTCCGATGATGGCAATGCCCCCAGCCCCATCAAGGTCAGGGTGGTGGGGAAACCGGTCAGGGCCACCAGCTCACGCAGTTTATCTGACGCCGCCGGACCGGAATTGATGATCCCGCCGCCGCCGTAAATCACCGGCTGTTTGGCCGCCGCGATCATCTCCGCCGCCTTGCGTACCGCCGCGCGATCAGGTTCCGTCTGCGGCTGATAACGTGCCGTCACTTTGGCGACATCTTTTTCCTCAACCGTGACATCAGCCATCTGAACATCTTTCGGCAGATCCACCACGACAGGGCCGGGACGCCCCGTGGAGGCGACATGAAACGCCTCACGCAGGGATGAACACAAGGTGTCGGCAGATTTCACGAGGTAATTGTGCTTGGTGCAGGGACGGGTGATGCCCGTGGTGTCCGCTTCCTGAAACGCGTCATTGCCAATCAAATGCGTCGGCACCTGGCCCGTCAGGCAAAGCAGGGGGATGGAATCCATCAGCGCATCGGTCAAGCCGGTGACCGCGTTGGTCGCGCCGGGGCCTGATGTCACCAGCACGACGCCGGTCTTGCCGGTTGAACGCGCATAGCCCTCAGCGGCATGGACCGCCGCCTGTTCATGGCGCACCAGAATATGACGAATGGTGTTGCTCTTGAACAGCGCATCGTAAATCGGCAATACCGCGCCGCCGGGATAGCCGAAGATCACCTCAACCCCCTCTTCCGCCAGCACCTTCAAAATGGCCTCAGCTCCGGTCACGGTTGCCGCCGTGTTGTCTGCGTCAGTATTGGTCTTGTCCACCCCGTCCATGGGAGTCCCCTCTTGTCAAACTGTCGGTTTTGCTCAAAACGTTTTGCTCAAAACAAAGCAAGCTATTCACCATGCTATTGACCGGTATAGGGCTTTCCGCCACACCAATCAACAACGGGAAACAACTTGCGCTATTTAATCAGAGCAAAGGCCAGGGCATTTGCCATCGGCCTTATGTCTTGATTATGCCGTTTTTTCACATTTACCGGGAAGGGTCAACCCCTAAAGTATAACTTTTGACAAGATTTTATCAATAAAACTTTCTGAATATTGCGCATTATAGCTCGAATCTTCGCAAAAATTAGCCGCAAACTGATTATTGAACCATGTGGTCTGCCGTTTGGCGTAGCGGCGGCTGTCACGGCAGGCCAGCTCGACGGCGTCATCACGGCTGGTCGCGCCGCGCAAATAATCGGCGATGGGGGGAAACCCGACGGCTTTCATCAGTGGCAGTGAAGGGTCAAGCGCGCGCGCCATCAAGGCCCGGGCCTCTTCAACCCCGCCTGCCTTCAGCATCATGGGAAAGCGTTGATCGATCCTGGCGTAAAGCTCCTCGCGCGGCGGGGCAATGCGAATGGTGGTGAAATCAGCGGCAATCGCGCCTTGCGGCGGCTTGTCCTGCCAGGCGCTGAGCGGTGTTCCTGTGGCCAGGACGATCTCCATCCCCCGGATCAACCGCTGGCTGTCGCCATCATTGAGGCGCGCCGCCAGCACCGGATCACGGGCCATCAATTCCGCACGAAACCCCGCCCCGCCCATCGCCGCCAGCATCGCGGTGGCCTGGTCACGGAATTTCGGGTCAATATCAGGCATGGGGGAAATGCCTTCCAGCGCCGCGCGGATATACATGCCCGTTCCGCCAACAAGGATGGGGACGCCTCCCCGGCGCCAGATTTCTTCGATATAACCGCGGGTCAATTCCATCCAGCGGCCGACGGAACACCGCTCGGCGCCATCCAGCACGCCGTACCCATGATGGGCAACGCCTTGCCTTTCGTCGTGGTCGGGGATGGCGGTTAACACCGGCAGGTCACGATAAACCTGCATGGAATCGGCGTTCACCACCTCCCCCTTCATGCGCTGGGCCAGCGTCACCGCAAGGGCGGATTTGCCGCTTGCCGTTGGCCCGGCGATAACAACCACCGGCGGGCGTTCCGCGTTGTGATGATGATCAGTAGACATAATAAAGGCGATACGCCATAAGAGGGCATGATGCAATATGTCCTTGTCGTGATGACCTCTTCGCCTTTGCCATCTGATGTGCTTGACCAGATGGACAGGTCCCTCGCTGAACGCAACCTTAACCTTGACGGGGTGCAATGGCTTTACCCTGACCTTGCCATCGAAGGCTATTTCGAAGCTGATGAAGCCCCTGATCTTTCCGGGGCTTTCCCGGGGCTGGCCGCAGATATTGCCGTCGTGCCGCGCGAAGGTCGCCGCAAGAAACTGCTGATCGCGGATATGGACAGCACCATCATCACGTCAGAATCCCTTGATGACCTGGCGCGATTGAGCGGCAAGGGCGATGAGGTGGCGGCGATCACGGCAAGGTCCATGCGCGGCGAGCTGGATTTCAGCCAGTCCCTGATCGAACGGGTGAAGATGATCGGCGGGCAGGATGCCGGCTTGATCCAGACCATTATCGACGAGGTCACCTGCAACGACGGCGCCGAAACCCTTGTCGGAACCATGAACGCCGCTGGCGCGCGGACCATTCTGGCGTCAGGCGGCTTCACTTTTCTGACGGAAGTTGTCGCCGGTCGCCTGGGGTTTGATGAACATTACGCCAACACCTTGCTGGTGGAGGACGGCCGCATCACCGGCGGTGTCACCATGCCAATCCTTGACCAGGAGGCAAAACGCACCCGCCTTGATTTGACAACAGAAGAGATGGGCATCACCGCTGATGAGGTGGTGACGGTTGGCGATGGCGCCAATGACCGCGGCATGACAACACGCGCCGGTCTTGGGGTGGCTTATCGCGGCAAGGATGCGCTCAAGGCCGTTGCTGACGCGACCCTCGACCACGCTGATTTGCGAGGGTTGCTGTGGCTTCAGGGCTATACCGAAGATGAGCTGGTAACGCCATAAACTTTCCCTGATATTCCATAAAAAAAGGCGGCCCGAAGGCCGCCTTTTGTCGTGATGGGCTTGTCGTGATGGAATGGATTTATTCGATCGGGATGGCGACAAAACGTTCGCGTGCGCCACGACGGACCAGCAGTAGGAAAGATGATTTTTCCTGCTTGCGGGCTTCCGTCACCCCATCGATCAGATCACTGGTGGTCATCACCTGCATCTGGCCAATCCGGCGGATGATGTCACCCGCTTCGATTCCGCGTTCCGCCGCCGGGCTGCCCTGGATGACTTCCGTCACCACGACACCATTGATGGCCTTATCGTCCACCTGATCAGGAATCTCGTATTGCGAGCGCAATTCATCGGTGATCGGTGACACGGTAAAGCCAAGGCTGGCAAAACTGTGAGGCTGGGATTTGGCCGCGGACTCACCATTCAGAAGCCCTGCCTGTTCGGCTTGCTCAAGCTCACCCAGGGTAATGGTCAGGGTGGTTTCCTTGCCGTTGCGCATGACCATCACCTCGACCTCTTTGCCGATGGCGGTTTCCGCCACGATGCGAGGAAGGCTGCGCATGTCGCTGATCACCTTGCCGTCAAAACTCATGACAACATCACCAGCCTTGACGCCGCCCTTTTGGGCCGGGCCATCAGGATGGACAGAGGAGACAAGGGCGCCGTTTTCATTTTCAAGGCCAAGGGATTCGGCAATTTCAGGGGTAATCTCCTGAATAAAGACGCCGAGCCAGCCGCGACGGGTGCGGCCGTATTCCGCCAGTTGTTCCACGACATTGGTGGCAAGGTTTGAGGCAATCGCAAAACCAATCCCGACGGAACCGCCGGTCTGCGAGAAAATCGCCGTGATGATGCCAATCACTTCACCATCAAGGTTAAACAGAGGGCCACCGGAATTGCCGCGGTTGATGGAGGCGTCGGTCTGGATAAAATCATCA
>JAGWAQ010000058.1:0-2383 GCA_021296375.1 Alphaproteobacteria bacterium | reverse complement strand
TTCGCCTTCAGGGTCAAACTGCAGGACAGCGATATCGGTTTTCGGGTCACGGCCCAACAGCACCGCGTCATAGGTCTTGTCATTATACAAGGTGACGCGGATCTGATCCGCGCTTTCAATGACGTGATTATTCGTCACCACAATGCCTTTGGTGTCGACAATAAAGCCGGAGCCAAGGGCCTGGCTCTGGCGCTTGGAGCCGCGATCGCGGAACTCTTCAAGAAAATCCTCGAACGGCGAGCCGGGGGGGAATTGCGGGAAGTTGTTCTGCCCCTCGATCACCGTGGTGGTGGAAATATTCACCACCGACGGGCTGAGCCGTTCCGCCAGATCAGCAAAACTATTGGGGCGATCGACGGCATGGGCGGGGGCCAGCATAAACACGACCATCATCGCCGCCATCACATTGCGGGCATCATCTTTAATGGATGCGCCGTCACCTGAGCCGCCCGCGAGGGCCGATGAGATGCGGCTGTATCATCCGGGCCGAATTGAGGTTTGGTTAAAATCATCATCTACTCCTTCAAGGGAAAGCTTGCGTTGATTTGAGCCGAGGAAGATGGCCAATTTGGGGCCGTTATGGGGCGTTGATCTGCCCGCGATTATTTTATCCCGAACAAATTTCGGGGCCGGTTGCCCGGCCCCGCAAGGAAAGGTTTATTCGGTGCCGGACTTGTTGCCGAAGAACCGGAAGAAATCACTATCCGGTGAAATCACCAGTTGCGTGCCGTCGTTGTTAAAGGTCTTCCGATAGGCTTGCATCGAGCGGTAGAACGCGAAGAAATCTTCATCCTGACCAAACGCATCGGCGTAGATCTTGATCGACAAGGCGTCGCCTTCACCACGCAGGACTTCCGACTGACGACGGGCTTCCGCCAGCATCACCGTCCGTTGCTTTTCCGCATCAGCGCGGATTTTCTGGGCTTCTTCTTCACCTGTTGCGCGGAATTCCTTGGCTTCACGTGTCCGTTCTGATTTCATCCGGTTAAAGATGTTCTGTGACGTCGCGTCAGGATAATCAGCGCGGCGAATCCGCACGTCGATAATCTCAAGGCCAAGCGAGCGGGCGGAGATATTCACCTCTTCACGGATGCTGGTGATGATGCCGCCACGCGCTTCCGACAGAATATCCACCAGCGTCGCGCCACCAAGGACACGGCGAACGGAGGAATCGACCATCGCGTCAAGACGCTGTTCCACCCCCCGGACATTCCGCACGGTTTGATAGAACAACAGCGGGTCAACAATCCGGTAACGGGCGTAAGTGTCGACCTCAAGACGCTTCTGGTCAGCGAGGATGACTTCCTCACTATCCGAAGACACCATGGACAAGACGCGGTTTTCATAGAACACGACATTCTGGATGAACGGGATTTTCCAGTTCAGGCCGGGTTCCTGCAAGGTCCGCTTGGGTTCACCAAACTGCAGGACAATCCCCTGCTGAGTCTGTTGAACGATGAACAGGCCGTTGACCGCAATCAAGAGCAGAACAACAATGCCGGCAATAGAGAAAGTTGATTTTGTCATCTCACGTATCTCCTACTGAGCTTGCTTCTTGATTTCAGGCAAGGCGAGGTACGGCACGACGCCGGACCCCGTTGAACCTTGATCAATGATGACCTTGTCGACATTGCCCAGAATTTCTTCGAGGGTTTCGATATAGATCCGTTCCTTGGTGACATCCTTGTTCTCCAGATAGGCTTTATAGACCTGCTGGAAACGTGAGGCATCACCTTCAGACCGGCTGACGACTTCAGCCATATAGGCTTCCGCTTCAGCCACGATCCGTGCCGCTTCACCGCGGGCGCGGGGAACGACGTCATTGCGATAGGCTTCTGCTTCGTTTTTCAGACGGTCTTTATCCTGACGGGCACGCTGCACTTCGTTAAAGGCATCAATGACGTCAGACGGCGGGTCGACCGCCAGCAGTTGCACTTCCCGGATAATGACACCGGCTTCGTATTCATTCATCAAATCCTGAAGACGCTGCTTGGCGCGGGACTGGATCTGTTGACGACCATCGGTCAGGGCGCACTGGATATCGACCCCGCCAACGATACCGCGCATCACGGATTCAGCCGCCACTTTGGTGGTTTCCACGGGGTCAGCCAGGTTAAACACGAACTGGCCAGCATCACCGATCCGCCAGAACACCACGAAATCAATGTCGACGATGTTTTCATCACCGGTGATCATCTGGCTTTCAAAAGCAACATCACGTCGGCCGGCTGAGCCATCACGTCCAAGCGAACGAAACCCGATGTCGATGCGGTTGTCACGGGTGACTTCCGGCGTCAGGACCGTTTCAATCGGGTAAGGCAGGTGATAATGCAGCCCCGGTGAGGTCGTTGACGTCCATTCCCCAAACCGCATGACGACGCCC
>JAGWAQ010000057.1 GCA_021296375.1 Alphaproteobacteria bacterium | reverse complement strand
CTGCGGTGATGCCGTCATCGAAGGTTTCAGGGAAAATCCTGCCCGCCAATCTTGATGAAAAAGGGTATGGCGGAATTTCCCGTTCCGGCGCGCGATCGATCAAAACCGGCCAGGCGGGCTACACCAGTCGTATTGATCTTCATGGTTGCGGCCGTGATGAAGCCCATCAGCGGCTGAAGGCGTTTATCGCCGCCTCGGTGAACAATGGCCATCGGCATGTGTTGATCATCACCGGCAAGGGCATGGGGGGCAAAGGCGTTATTCGCAGCCATTTGCCGATCTGGCTTGATGAGCCGCCGTTATCCAGCCATGTCATCGCCTATTGCCAGGCGCAGCCGAAAGATGGCGGGGCGGGGGCGTGGTACGTTAACCTCAGGCGGCGGTCATGACGCCGTTTGGCCTCAAACTTCGGGAATTGCGGGAATCCCGCGGCATTTCCATGTCCAGCATGGCGAAGCACCTGCATGTCTCGGCGGCTTATTTATCGCAACTTGAAACCGGCAAAAAAGGCCACCCCACAACGGTCATGGTGGACCATATTTGCGCCATGCTGGGGTTGATCTGGGATGATGCCGAAGAGCTCAAGCATCTGGCGAAACTGTCGAAAGCCCGGGTGGCGATCGACACCGCCGCCCTTGGCCCCGAAGCGACACGGGCGGCAAACCTGCTGGCGGAAGTGCTGCCGAGGGTTGATGACGACGAAGCCAAATTGATGGCCGATTGGCTAAACGAACGGCTGAAATCCCTTTAACTTCCATGGCGCCACCCCCGGCGTCATCCCCGGCGACCCTGACGGTTTCCGGCCGGTTTCACCAAAATACTGGAAAACAAGGCGATTCCTTGCTAGGAAAGGGGCGTCTTGATAACCCCTCGTCTTGGGATAACTCCCAATCGACAACCCGGAGAAGACCATGGCTCAACAGCAATCGAGAGAAGCTGAGGTATCACGGAAAACCCGTGAAACCGACATCAACGTGAAGATCAAGATCGACGGCAGCGGCGCTTCGGCGATGTCCACCGGCGTCGGGTTCTTTGATCATATGCTGGATCAGCTGGCGCGGCACAGCCTGATGGATATCGAGGTCACCGCCAAGGGCGATTTGCATATTGATACCCATCATACGGTTGAGGATTGCGGCTGGGCGATTGGTTCAGCCTTTGCAAAAGCCATGGGTGATCGCAGTGGCATCAACCGCTACGGGTCTTTTGACCTGGCGATGGATGAAGCCTTGAGCCGGGTTGCCCTTGATGTTTCGGGGCGGCCGTTCCTTGTCTGGCGGGTTGAGCTGACCTCCCCCAAGCTGGGTGATATGGACACGGAAGTGTTTCGCGAATTTTTCCAGGCCTTCAGTCAGGCGGCGGGGATCACCCTTCATGTTGAAAACCTTTACGGCGTCAACAGCCACCACGTCATCGAGTCGTGCTTCAAGGCGCTGGCGCGTGCCTTGCGGATCGCCGTTGCCATTGACCCACGGGAAGCGGGCCGTGTCCCCTCAACCAAAGGTGTTTTGGGCGGGAGTATGTAAATCATGCGTATTGCCGTGGTGGATTATGGCTCCGGCAATCTGCATTCTGTCATGCAGTCGCTGAAAGCGGCGGGGCAGAGCGCGGGGCCTGACCATGATGTGTTTTTAACCGATCAGGCTGATGATGTGCTGGCGGCGGATCGTCTGGTTCTGCCCGGGGTTGGGGCATTTGCTGATTGCGCCCGTAACCTGCGCGCTGTTGATGGCATGATCGCCGCCCTTGAAGAAAAAGTGCTGGTTCAGGCGACGCCATTTCTGGGCATATGTGTCGGCATGCAATTGATGGCGGATGCCGGTCATGAAGATGGCTTGACCAAAGGCCTCGGCTGGATCAAGGGGGAGGTTCGGGCAATGGCTCCAACCGCCCTTAATCAACAGGACGGCGATGAACAGGAATTGAAAATACCTCATATGGGATGGAACAGCCTGACCATTCGCCACCATCACCCGGTGATGACCGGCTTGAGCGATGGTGACGCGGTGTATTTCGTCCATAGCTATCATTTC
Organism: Alphaproteobacteria bacterium; assembly: GCA_021296375.1. GTDB lineage: Bacteria > Pseudomonadota > Alphaproteobacteria > Puniceispirillales > UBA1172 > JAGWAQ01. Next base: position 7,213 of record JAGWAQ010000057.1, on the reverse strand, counting down.
ACCGGTGGTGAGGATGAAGCGATGATCGCTGATGTCGATTACGGCGGCCCCGTTGTTGCCGCAATTGCACGCGATAATATGGTCGGGGTGCAGTTCCACCCTGAAAAAAGTCAACATATCGGCCAGGGTCTCTTGACCAATTGGCTGAACTGGAAACCCTAGAGATCATTATGTCCACGGAAGAGCGTAAACCCACAACATCTGTTGAAACGGTATCAAAGCTTGAAAATGGCGATATGCACGAATTGTGCGACGCCACGGAAGCGGCGATTGAAAGCGGCGGCGGCTTTGGCTGGCTGAAACCGCCCCCGCGCAAAGTGCTGGAAGATTACTGGAACGGCGTGATGCTGATCCCGGAACGGGTTTTGGTGATGGGCCGGATCGACGGGGTGGTGGCGTCAAGCTGCCAGATTGTTCGGCCCCCGAAAAACAACGAAGCGCAAAGCTTTGCCTGCCAGTTGACGACGTTTTTTGTCGCCCCGTGGGCGCGCGGCCTTGGGCTGGCGCCGATGATGCTTGATGAAGTCGAGGCTTTCCTGCGAACCGAAGGGTTCAAGGTCATCAATCTTGATGTGCGTTCCACCCAGGAAGATGCGATTCGCCGCTACGAAGGGGCGGGGTTTGTGCGTTACGGTACCAACCCGAAATACGCCATGGTGGATGACGAATTCATCCCCGGCTATTTCTATTATAAAGAAATCAAACAGGAAAATAGATGATCCTTTACCCGGCAATTGATATCAAGAACGGCGCTTGCGTGCGGCTTCTTTACGGTGACCTTGACGCGGTGACGGAATACAACCCCGACCCCGGTGATCAGGCGCGGCAATTCGTGGCGGCGGGATGCGACTGGATCCATGTCGTTGATCTTGATGGCGCGGTGGAAGGCCAGGCGGTTAACCATGACGCGGTTCAGGCCATTTTGCGCGCTGGCGTCAAGGTCCAGCTTGGGGGCGGTATTCGCGATATGGCGAGGGTGGAACGCTGGATCGAGGCTGGCGTGACGCGGGTGATCCTCGGTACTGCCGCGCTCAAGAACCCCCAGCTTGTGAAAGATTCCGCCCGCGCATTTCCCGGCCGGATTGCCGTTGGGGCTGATGCCCGTGGCGGCATGATTGCCGCCGAAGGCTGGGTTGAAACCACCGATGTCGCCGTGCTTGACCTTGTCAAAAGGTTTGAAGACAGCGGCGTGGCGGCGGTGATTTTCACTGATATCGGCCGTGACGGCGCACTGACCGGCGTTAATCTTGATGCCACCGCCGAGCTGGCGCGCGCAACATCTGTGCCGGTGATCGCTTCAGGCGGGGTGGCGTCGATGGATGACATCACTGCCCTCGCCGCCGATGACAGCGGCATTGATGGCGTCATCACGGGACGGGCGCTTTATGACGGCCGTCTTGATCTCACCGAAGCGCTCATGGCCCTGAAGGCCGAGTGAAGGAAGGCTAGGTATGCTGGCGACACGCATCATCCCCTGTCTCGATGTCAGCAATGGCCGTGTGGTCAAGGGCATCAATTTTGTTGATCTGGTGGATGCCGGTGATCCTGTTGAGCAAGCGCGGGTATATAACGACGCTGGCGCGGATGAATTGTGCTTCCTTGACATTACCGCCACCCATGAAGGGCGCGACACGATTTATGATGTTGTGCGGCGAACCGCGGCCCAATGCTTCATGCCCCTGACGGTTGGCGGAGGTGTCCGCACGGTTGATGATTTTCGCACGCTTCTGCTGGCGGGGGCCGACAAGGTTTCCGTCAATTCATCGGCGGTCGCTGACCCGGAACTTCTGGGGCGGGCGGCGTCACGTTTTGGGCGGCAATGCGTTGTGCTGGCGATTGACGCGCGCCGTAATGATGACGGCATGTTCGAAGTCTTCACCCATGGCGGCCGCAAACCAACGGGCATTGATGCCGTCAAATGGGCGCAACAAGCAGCTGATTCCGGCGCTGGCGAGATTCTGCTGACCTCGATGGATGGCGATGGCACGAAAGACGGTTATGACCTTGCGCTGACAAGGGCGGTGGCTGATGCCGTGCCGATCCCGGTGATCGCGTCAGGCGGCGCGGGCAACGCCGACCATATGGCCGATGCGGTGATTGATGGCCATGCTTCGGCGGTGCTGGCGGCGTCGATTTTCCACTTTGGTGAGTTGACGGTTGATGAGGTCAAAGCTGTCATGCAAGATAGAGGCGTGGCGGTGCGGCGCGACAACCGGATTATCGCCCCCGCCCCGTGAACGCGCGCCTGCGTTGACTTGACGTTGTAAAGAAAAGGACCGCCCCATGGATGGACGCCTACTCGACCAGTTGTTTGACACCATCATGGCGCGTCGCGGCGCCAGTGCCGACAGCTCCTGGACCGCAAAACTGCTGGCCAATGCGCCGGAACTTCCGGCCCAGAAACTGGGGGAAGAGGTGGCGGAAACCATCATCGAAGCGATGAAAGGTGACGGCCCTGCCCTGACCAAAGAAGCGGCGGATGTCATCTATCACCTGCTGGTGCTGATGGCGGCGACAGGGGTTACACCTCAAGACGTCTGGGCTGAACTGGACCGCCGCACCGCGCAATCCGGCATTGATGAAAAAGCCAGCCGATAACACCAGCCATTAAATAGGGCCATTAAATAGGGCCATTAAATAGGGCCATTGAACAGGGCCTTTAAATAAGGCCATTAACAGGGAACACGACGATGACGACACCATATGATGCTGATAATATTTTCGCTCAAATTCTGGATGGGCGGATTCCCTCCAGCCCCGTTGATGAAACCCCCGACACGTTGTCGTTTGCCGACATCAACCCCCAAGCCCCTGTTCATCATCTGGTTATCCCCAAAGGGCCTTATGCCGATTTGACCAGTTTTGCCGAAAACGCCAGTGACAAGGAACTGGCCGAATGGGTGCGCGGCCTGGCACGGGCGGCGACATCCGCCGGTATCGCGCAATCCGGCTATCGCGTGGTGGTCAATTGCGGGGCCGACAGCCATCAGGAGGTGCCGCATCTCCATGGCCATGTGCTGGGGGGGCATCCCCTTGGCCCGATCCTGACGCGCCGCGATTAACCTCATCCTTCCCCTCAATTGATCATGGATACTTGCACCTCCGGGGGATATTTGCCAAAGTAGTGTACAACCTATGGGTGAATATTAGAGAGTTCTAATGCAAGCAAACATTCGAACCATGGCCTTCAACGGCATCGACACAATTGATATTGATGTTCAGGTCCATTTATCCAACGGGTTGCCTGGCATGGCTATCGTCGGCCTGGCGGATAAAGCGGTGGCGGAATCAAAGGAACGTGTGCGGGCGGCGTTGTCCTCCATCGGGTTATCCATGCCGCCGAAACGGGTGGCGATTAACCTTGCGCCGGCGGATTTATCCAAAGAAGGGTCACATTATGATCTGCCGATCGCGCTCGGGTTGATGGTTGCCATGGGGGTGGTGCCGCAAGACAGTTGCGACGGGTTCTGCGTCATGGGGGAGCTGTCGCTCGATGGCACGATTACTCATGTCACCGGGGTTTTGCCCGCCGCCATCGGGGCGTCGGAGCAGGGTTACGGGTTGATCTGCCCGCAAAGCTGCGGCAATGAAGCGGCTTTTGCTGGCGAAATCCCGATCATCGCCGCCCCCAGCCTGACGGCCCTGGTGGCGCATTTGCGTGGCGATCAGGTGTTGAGCCTGCCTGAAGCGCGATTAAGCCAGAACACTATCACGCATCCTGATATGGCGGATCTGGCGGGGCAGATGGTGGCCCGGCGGGTGCTGGAAATCACCGCCGCCGGTGGTCATAATATGCTGATGATCGGTCCCCCTGGCGCTGGCAAATCCATGCTGGCGGCGCGATTGCCCGGGCTATTGCCGGGTCTGACGGCGCGCGAAGCGCTGGAGGTCACGATGATCCATTCCGTGGCGGGGACGCTTAATCAGGATGGGTTGATGTGGCAACGTCCGTTTCGTGATCCGCATCATTCGGCGTCAGTGGCGGCGCTGGTGGGTGGCGGCATGAAAGCGCGCCCCGGCGAAGTCAGCCTTGCCCATGGCGGCATCCTTTTTCTGGATGAACTGGCGGAATGGCAACGCCCCCATCTTGACGCCTTGCGGCAGACGGTTGAAAGCGGAAAAGCCGTGGTCAGCCGCGCCAATCACCACGCCACCTACCCGGCGCATTTTCAGCTGATCGCCGCCATGAACCCCTGCCGGTGTGGGTATTTGAGTGACGCCGCCCGCGCTTGCTCCCGTGCGCCCTTGTGTTCCCAGCAGTATTTGTCGAAAATTTCAGGCCCGATGCTGGACCGGTTTGATGTCATGATCGAAGTGCCGGAAGTGCCGCTTCATGTCTTGACCAACCCGGAGCGCAACGAAAGCTCGGCGGAAGTCTTGGCGCGGGTGATGTCAGCGCGGGAAATAGCAGGCCGTCGGCCCCAGCAGAAGGATACCCCCATCAACGCGCAAATTGCCCCTGACCAGATTGATGACGTGGTTCAGCTTGATGATCGCGGCAAAAAACTGGTAACAGCGGCGGCGGAAAAACAGGCGTTATCGGCGCGCGGCTATCATCGGGTGTTGCGGGTGGCGCGCACGATTGCTGATCTGGCGGGGGATGAGGTGACGCGTCATGATCATCTGGCCGAAGCCTTGCAGTACCGCCGCGCCTGGCCGCAATAACCGCCAAGGCTAGAGTTTTTCCTCGATCGCATCCCAGATGGTGGCGGCAAGATTAACGCCGGTAAAGCGTTCAATTTCACGAATCCCCGTGGGGGAGGTGACGTTGATCTCCGTCAGATACCCGCCGATAACATCAATGCCGGTGAACAACAGCCCCCGTTCGTTCAGCAAGGGGCCGATGGCCTCGGCAATGCGGAAATCATCATCATCAAGGTCAATTTCCGCGGGCTGGCCGCCGACATGCATATTGGAGCGGGATTCGCCTTCAGCGGGCAGGCGATTGAGCGCCCCCACCGGTTTGCCGTCAACAAGGATGACCCGCTTGTCGCCCTTGCGGACATCAGGCAGATACTGCTGGATCATCAATGGCGCGCGATCTTGCGCCAGCATCATCTCGAGCAGGGAGGACAGATTGCTGTCATCAGGCGTGAGGTGGAAAATCCCCGCCCCGCCATTGCCGAACAGCGGCTTGACGATAATGTTCTTGTGCTCGTCGCGAAAGGCGCGGATATCATCGGTATTGCGGGAAATCAAGGTCGGCGGCAGCAATTCCGGAAAGCTGGTGACCAGCAGTTTTTCCGGGGCATTGCGGACTTCGGTGGGGTTGTTGACCACCAATGTGTCAGGGTGGATATGGTCAAGCAGATGCGTCGCTGTGATGTAATGCATATCGAACGGCGGGTCCTGCCGCATCAGCACGACATCTTGATTGATCAGGGCGCGGGTTTCAGGCTCGCCTTCCTGATAATGGCCGCCGCGATCATCGATAAATCGCGTCGCGCGTCCTGTCGCGGTCACGCTGTCCTTTGGTGCCGCCCCATGCTTAAGCGACATGGTCAGATGTTCAGGGTCATAGACAAACAGCTCATGGCCGCGCCGCTGGGCTTCCAGCCCAAGGGCAAAGGTCGTGTCGCCGCGGATATCAATGCCGGCGACAGGGTCCATCTGGATGGCAACCTTAAGCGACATGGCGGCGGTTATTCGCGATCATCATCATTGATGCGAATGTAGTTTTTCACATCAGTGGCGAAACGCAGGCTGCGGGCATGCTCGACCACTTGATTGGCCTCATCTTCTGAAGACGCGATGCCCGAAAGGAAGACCGTGCCATTGACCACATCAACGGAGAAATTGATCGAGGAAATATCCTGATCGGCGATCATCTTGGCGCGCAATTGCGCCGCCGCCGCCAGGTCCTTGGCGATATCCTTGACGGTTGAGGTGTCTTTGACATCCAGCTCGTTGATGACTTCGATCACCCCGCGGGATTGCCAGGCGATCTGGGTGGCCTGAATTTTCTCTTCCGGAAGATTGACGTTACCGGTCAGCAACACCGACCCGTCATTAACCGTCACCGTGACGTTAGAAAACAGATCAGCATTGGTCTTCAGGTAGTCATCGGCAATTTTGACCTTGATGACGCTATCAGCGATTGATGTCCCGAGGCCCTTTTCGGTTGTGCCGGCGGTTACCGCCGCCGCCCCGACGCCCACAACAGCACTCACACAACCGGTCAGGCTGATGCTCATCATCAGGGCGAAAAAGACAAGAATACCGCGGGATCCAGCATGGCGTGATGTGGTGATCATCAATTCTTCCTTTGCAGACGAAATATCGTTTTTTATTGATGGACGAGTCCTGCCAAAAACTCAACTGATTTTTGACCTCTGGGCCAAATGACAGCCCATTCGGTGGTGATCAGAACCAGGCGTCTCGAAACCATTCGGCGCGACCAAAGCGGTTGATGATGACGACGTCAATATGGAGGGTGATATCATCGTTATGGGGGTTATGGGCGAGGTAATGAAGGGCCGTGCGATGGATGCGCTGACGTGCCGCCGGGGTCGGCAGAATCTGGTCAAGCTGATCAGGGCTGTAATTGCGGCGAAATTTGACTTCGACAAACCGCAACTGGCCATGGCCACTGGCGATCAGATCCACCTCACCATAGGGGGACCGGTAGCGGCGGGCAATAACGCGATAGCCGCGATAAGACAGCAATACCCCAACCCAGGCTTCCGCCCAGCGGCCTCGGCGTTCCGACAGAGCGCGTTCAGCCGCCGGACGTTGCCGCCCCGTCACGTGTCATCATCACGGTCGGCATCTGATAAACCAAGGGCAATGCCATAAACATGTTTCTTTGCGTGTCCTGTTTCGCTCGCCACAAGGGCAACGGCGTCACGCCGGGACATCCCGTCGGCAAGCGCCCGGTGCAGCATTCTGGCCAGGTCATCATCATCGACGGGGGCGTCGTCATCAATTGGCCCCAGCACCAGCACCAGCTCGCCTTTCAGGGGGGTGTGTTCCAGCTCATCATGCAGGGACTTGACGCTGCCCCAGTAAAAACTTTCATGCAGTTTGGTCAGCTCGCGCGCCAGCACCGCCTGACGATCAGGGTAAAGGGTTGCCATCGCCGCCAGGGTCGCGACAATCCGTTTCGGGCTTTCGTAAAAAATCATCGTGCAGGTCAGGGGCTGAAGCGAGGTCAGAAGATCCATTTTCTTCTTGGCCGACGACGGCAAAAACCCGCCGAAATAAAACCGGTCCG
>JAGWAQ010000056.1 GCA_021296375.1 Alphaproteobacteria bacterium | reverse complement strand
CTTCAGACAGGATTTTACCCGCTGCTTTTTTGTTTTTGCGCCCGCTGACCTCGAGCAGGTCAAAAAACCCGTCACGAATGACGCCGCGGGCATTGCCATCAAACAAGGATTGCTCTGACCCATCACCATAAGGATCAAGATCCTCCGAGTTCAGGTTGACGTGATAAGTGACATAATATTGGAAGAACACCGGGATCCCCTTGCTGAGGATGTAGACTAACAAGGTGACGAGAAAAACAAGGGCGATGATAATGGCGAAACGGCCATAAGACAAAAACCGCCGTTCATTTGAATGACGCTTGGCCAGGCTTTCCGCAACGCGCTGACGCGCCACCACCGGGGATAATGTGCGCTTCTCGTCGCCGTGGGGCTGTGGATCAGACATTTTAGTCATATTGTTCCTTATACCTCTTCACCACCGCAAGAGCGATCATATTCAGGGCCAACGTAATAATGATAAGGGTAAGCGCCAGGGCAAAAGCCGAGAGCGTTTTTGCCGATTCAAATTCCTGGTCACCAACGAGAATGGTGACGATTTGTGAGGTCACCGTCGTCACCGCATCAAATGGATTAAAGGACAAGTTGGCGGCCAGACCGGCGGCCATCACCACAATCATCGTTTCACCAACAGCGCGCGATACCGCCAGCAAGATACTTGCCGCAATCCCCGATAGCGCGGCCGGAAGAACAACCTGACGCACGGTCTCGCTCTTGGTTGAACCAAGGCCATAGGCGGCGTCACGAAGAGATTGCGGCACCGCGTTAATGACATCATCCGACAGGGATGACACAAATGGAATGATCATGATGCCCATCACAAACCCCGCGGCAAGAGCGGATTCCGAAGCGACATCAAGGCCGATGCTGGCGCCAAGATCACGCACGAAGGGGGCGACGGTCAGGGCGGCGAAAAAGCCATAGACAACCGTCGGGACGCCTGCCAGCAATTCCATCACAGGCTTGATCACGGCACGTTGGCGAGGGGTGGCGTATTCCGACAGGAAAATCGCCGAAAACAGCCCCACAGGCACCGCCACCGACAGGGCGACAACAGAGATCAGCAATGTCCCCGCGAACAACGGCACCGAACCATAAACAGCGTTGGCGCCGCCACTGCCGGCGCGCTCCGCCCCTTCAAATTGCGGGTTCCATGTGGTGTTGAACAAGAACTCCGTCACCGGCACAAGCTGGAAGAATCGCAGCGATTCAAAAACCACAGACACCACAATGCCAATGGTGGTGATGATCGCGATTAATGAACTCGACGCCAGGAAGAAAATGATGATTCGCTCAACCTGATTGCGCGCCCGGAACTGGGCCTGAATACGAGTCTGGCCAAACACCGCGCCACATATCGCAAGGCCAATGGCGAAGATGCTGGCCAGAATATCAATCTGGGAGCTCAGCGCGGCCCATTTTGCGCCGGCAATCATCATCCATGGTGCGGGTTCACCAAAAACCAGACCATCGGCGATATTGCGCAGCTGCGCCAGTTGAATGGTCATGGAAAACTCGGGGTCAGCCTGCACTGCCGCTGGCACAAGACCGGCGATATGAGAGCGGATATACATCTCATCCCCAATCATGAAAGCAACAAGGCATAGCGCGGCAGGGATAAAGGCCGTCAGGGCGGGGAACAACCCGTAGTAATGAGGTAAGGAATGCAAGGATTGAGCTTGCTTGTTTCGCAACGAAACGGCCCGCGAAAGACCGTGAACATACGCATAAGCAGATATAGCTATGATGATACCGATATTAACAATAAAAGACATAGCTTCTCCCAACCCCCGGCTATTCTAGTTCAAGAATAGCAAAAGAGGCACAACTTATCGCTGTGCCTCTTTAATTATTTTTTCAGATTATTTCAACATGCTTGCGGTCAGCTTTGGCAGGTCTTTCATGGCGGCCTTGTATTGGGCGCGCTCGTCATCACCCAGTGGGATCATGCCATTTTCAGCCAGAATACCATCTTCACCCCAATGCTTGGTCCATTCGTTCAGGTAAGCATCCAGGCCAGGGACAACGTCCATGTGCTCGTGCTTGATGTAGAAATACAGTGCGCGCGAGACGGAGTAGCTGCCGCTGGCAATGTCACCAAAGGTTGGCTCAACACCGTCGATTTCTGCGCCACGCAGGGTATCAGAGTTCTGGTCAAGGTAGGAGAAGCCGAAGATGCCAAGTGCATTTGCGTCCTGCTGAAGCTTCTGGACAATCAGGTTGTCCTGTTCACCAGCTTCAACATAAGCGCCGTCTGTGCGCATGGCGCGGCAGGTCTTGGCCTTCTCACCGATGGCTTTCAGGGTCGCTTTTGCATCAGCGTCTTTTTTGCAATAGCCTTTTTCATTGACCATTTCGGCAAATGAAGCGCGGGTGCCTGAGGTTGTTGGCGGGCCATAAACACGGATCGCAACTTCAGGAAGGGCCGGGTTCACATCGCTCCACATCTTGTATGGGTTGGCGATCATCGCGGTGTTGTCGGCGTTTGGCACGCGGGCGGTCAGGGCTTTGCCGAGGTCAGACTTTGAAATCTTCATTTCGATGCCGGACTTTGAGCTGGCCAGAACAATGCCGTCGTAACCAACCTTGATTTCTGTCAGGGTTACGCCGTTGGCATCACAATAGTCCAGTTCCTTGAGCTTCATGCGGGATGACGCGTTGCCAATGTCGATGAATTGGGTGCCGATACCATCACAAACACCTTTTTTACCAACAGAAGACCCACCTGATTCAACAACAGGTGACTTGTAAGCAGGGTTGTTGCCCATTTTCTCAGCGACGATTGTCGCAAAAGGCAGAACAGTTGAGGAACCCGCGATGGAAATATATTCGCGTGCCTGCGCTGTAAGTGATGTAAGGGGGAGAGTTGAGACTACAACCGCGGTTGCAAGAAGGGTGCGCTTTAACATCTGTGTCCTCATAAAAGGTGGTTAGGATTGATATGGGGACACTACCCAAGACATATTGCAGTTTTGTGACAGTAGCTTTGCAGAAATGTTAAAACCCGAAAACGCATGCCTTATATAAGCTCCCCCTTGTTTGACGGATGATTTCAGAACACATACCCTTTCTGAATGACGAACATTGACATCACATTTAACACCTTTAGCGATACCCCGGCGGGGAAAGACCCGGATTCTTTCAGCCCCACACTTCGCCGATACCATCAAAAATTATGGAGCAAGCCATTACCCGGCGGCACGGTTTTTGAGCTTGATCTGGACACGCCAAAACTGCTGCATCACCGCTCCGGCTTGGGTGAGTTTTTTCTTTCCAGTGACGCCATCGGGCATAGCTACAAAAACGTCAAAAAGATGTCCCCTATTATCGGGCAACTTCCGGCAAGTGAAGTCGATGCCTTCTTTGATATTTGTTCAACGATTGGGGGGTACATTGTCTTTCCCTCCAAACGAATTGACGGGAAGATGACGATTAACGGGTCGCGCGGTGTTCACCACAACATCCAGGACAGGTTCGATTTAACGCTGGAGTGCATCAGAAGATTTTACGCAAAACAGCAAAGCCCTCTTTCGGCAACTTTTGAAAGATACGCCCGGTTTTTTGACCTGTTCGAGGATTTCCCCGGTTACGTTGAATTTTTCCTGCTTGAAGACCTGGTGCTTGATGATTTCCAGCAAATCAATTTCTGGCACCCTTTCCGCTCTTTTGAAGAAACGCCTCTGCCGCAAAATCTGCCGGAATATCTGGCCTACAAATCAAAGGTCGTTGAATTCATTACCAATAGAAATGATCGGATATTAAGGTATAGTAATGAAACAACGCCAAGGTCATAAGTCCAGCTTATAATTCCCAGGCCACGCCCGTCTCTTGTTCTGATATTTCCCATAGTCTTTGCATGGTGGCTTTGTCATAAGCGTGCGCGTTAAGTGTGCCCTTACCAACAGGGCCAACAAATTCCAGCATGCCCGTGGGGCCATAAAGCGCCCTTTGTTCCAGGCCATCTTGCGTCGCGCACATGAGCGCAGGGTAAGCCCCTTTTTCCGCTGTTTGCACGATCGGTGTTTTTGTCATAAGCCAAAAAAGAAATCGTGTGGTCTTATTGCCATTTGTCTTGATTAATGATGTCGAGGATGAGCCAGGGTGGCAAACATACACCTCAACCTTTTTTTCTGCGGCACTGACGCGATCCTGCAGTTCATAGGCGAACATCATTTGCGCGAGTTTACTTTGGCTATAGGCTGAATTTGGGCTGTATTTATGGCGCCAGTTCATATCGTCAAACTGTATTGTTTTCAGCCCCAAATTATACCCTAGACTGGCCACAACAATTATTCGACCAAGCGACTTTTCAATACGGTCAAACAACATCCCGCACAAAGCAAAATGCCCGTAATGGTTTGTGCCCAATTGACTCTCAAACCCGTCAATGGTGAGTTTGTGGTTGGGCACCTGAGCGATTGCGGCATTGCAAATGAGGGCATCAATGCTGGCAACGGTGTCCAATATCTTTTGGGCAGCCGCCTTCACATTTGATAAATCGGCCAGGTCCAGTTGGATAGCCTCGACATCTGTATCATGTCCAAATTCATTTTTTAATGTGGCGATGGTTTCTTTTGATTTGGCGGGGTTGCGGTTGAGCATCACCACTTTTGCCCCTTTTGCGAGAAGTGCGCGAGCTGTTTGAAACCCGGTTCCAGATGTAGCGCCTGTTATCAGATACGTCTTGCCGCTCAATGTTGACATTGCTTCAGGCGTCCACCCCTGATGCTGTTGCTTGCCCGCGCCCATAATTTTAACCCCTTGCTAAATTTCATATTCAGGAAGACCGTAAACCTGATAGCACAATCGCCTTCAAAACACACCCCGTGGGAAGACAAATGGATATTTGGCTTTGACGCGGGTTGAATAGGGATAGAGAAGGCGAAGGCCGTTGTTAAATACTACAAGCCGATGATTGAGATTAATATGGATGATGTGAAGGCCAAGCTGGATGCAGGTGTTCCCCTTGCCAGAATAGCCAGACAGACAGGTGTCTCACGCCAGACACTTATAGCCGTTTGAAGGAAGCTTGAGGCTGTGAGTGGCGGCCCATGGGGGACATGCACGTTTCGCTGTTGTTATATATGGCCTCAGATTTTTATGCTGAAAACTCGTTTGGGCTAATATGGTCACTTTAAAAGCATTGTTGAAACAATTTAATAATCATCAAATAATGTTGGCTGATCATTTGTTTTGTAAACTTCCAGTACAGTCTTTTGACTCAGACATTTTTCAAGATATTTTTCTGAAGCTGAACCTATTATATAACTAGAGGGAACCAAACGCTCACCATCAAAAGATATTACTTTAGTAATCTCATGAACTGGCTTTGACTTTATCTCCCCAGCTTCTGTTAATTGAGTAATTAGCACCTCAACCTCTATCTTCACACCTTCTGGCGGCCACTTCCTGCTAGTATCGCCATAGTAAAAATTAGAACTAAAGTCTGTATCCTCCATGAAACCATTAAATACTTTAGGAGTTTTCAACAATTGACCATCCACTGTAGTGTATAAAATCTCCCATGTAGCCTTTTGATTGGCTAGCATAACTGGCTTAAGCACACTGCCATAGAGATGCAAAACCTTGTCAGGCTTTCTTCTCAAACGGCCATCACTTTTATGGTTTTTAAAATCTTTTCGTTCAACTTGGAAGTCGTAATCAAAGCCAATCCCAAAACCATTAATTTTTTCATTTGACTGGCAACTTTCAATGAAGTCAGATTTAGACTTTAACGGTCTATCAAATCGTTCATCATCTTTGGTGAGGTCTCGTATCTGCTTAGTATTAGATGTAAAAAAACCAGCAATTAAATCACGGATAACCTCGCCAAACTTTTTTGAAGCTTGATATGCATCATAGTCCTTTCCTGTAAGTCCTTTATAAAATCCCTTAAAAGTATCCGATTGATGAAACACCAAAATAGCGGTAAGAGATGCCGCAATGGCTATTACTTCAATGAAACCACCTCTTCTTGGAGGAGAGATGTAAAAATGAACTTGAGCTTTGCCATCAAAATAAATCTCATTGATAGCTTTCGTCATCAGCTCAGTAGTTTCAATGGCCTTAACAAATACATTGGAAGCCAGTAAATGCTCCTCAACATCAAAGTGTAGGGGCAACAAAGCTAATGGCGGCGGTACTTCTTCAAAAAACTCTTCAGGCGCCATTCTATCCTCCGCCTAATGCTGCGTCATGCAGCGAGCTTGTAACGGAAGCAGAAGATATGAGCTGATTTGAGAAAGTCACTTTTCTGTCACTCTGTTTTCATTGCACGTGCCAGCACCTGACATGACAAACAAAGTAACAGTAATAACCAATGGTGCTTTGGCGTTAACTCGTTGAGACTAGTGTAAAATAGAGTATTATGTCAAACCTTCGCCAAAGATTAACCCAACACCACCTGCACCATGAACCTATGCAACCTCTCCAAAGAGGAACCTTTATCATAGGACTGACCGACTGATTGCTTTAACCAGCCACCAATCTCATCCATCACATCAGCAGGGCAATCCACCTCACGCAGTCTGTCACGCATGGCATGACGGAAACCATGGATAACATACTCAGACGGAACATGCTCCTTCATCCACTTATTAAGACCATTACTGGCAGAGTTGCTGTTGTTATTTGTTCAGGTGCCGGAGTAGCCAGCTTGATAATAGTTTAAGGCATTGCTGTAATTCATTTTCGTCAGATACGGTGTTCTTCAACCCTGAGCCGGAAAGAACAAATGTTCTGCAGCAATTTAACAGCTCGTCTTCTGTCACAACCTCCGGCGCGAACGGGGCGAGTATTTTTTTTAAAAAAATTGAACGAAGCTCCAAAGTTTCTCTAATGGCTTTTTTCCCATCTTCATTATGACCACTTAAAATATCAGCGGCATCTTCTGACCTCTGAATAAGCTTATATGGTTCAATGATGGCGACATTAGTGTAAAGCGCCAGACGCTCTTCTGCTGTCAATTTATCAGCAATTTGGCCGCTGATTGTTTCCATCAATTGCTCTGAGGCATGGTAAATGGCCGCAATCATAATCGCATTTTTATCTTCAAAAGCGGCATATAGGGTCGGGCGTGATATCCCGGCCTCTTTAGCAATATCGCCAAAGTTTGTCTTACGGGCACCTCGTTCATAAAACACTTTGGCGGCGGCATTTAGTATATGGATTTTCTTTGTCATAACAAAAATATACCAGAGCGATATTTTACACACAATAAAATAATGTAAATATTGCTTTACAAAAAACTAAATTTTGTATAATTAGATGATCAGTTCAAAAATTGACCAGGCAAGTCTAACAAGGAAAGCAAAAGATCATGAAGACAGTATTAGTTACAGGCGCATCGGGTTTCATTGGTTTGCATTGCATCGACCAACTCCTTTCACAAGGATATGATGTGAGAGGTACAGTCCGCTCTTTAGGGCGCAAGGATGAGCTTGAAAAAGCGCTCGCAAATAAAGGCCATGACTTGTCAAAATTCAAGCTGTTCGAAGCTGATTTAAGTCGTGCTGATGGATGGGATGAGGCCGTCGCCGGTTGCCATTATATTCTTCATATCGCGTCTCCTTTCATTATAGGTGTTCCCAAACATGAAGATGAGTTAATCAAGCCAGCTGTCTCTGGCGTGGATTATGTTGTCAATGCGGCCATCAAGCATAATGTATCCCGTGTAGTTCTGACTTCATCAGGGGCGGCGATTACAGATACCCATGATGGTAAAACACATTTCACCGAAGAGGATTGGACGGATACAGACCATCCAAAAACGACGGCCTATTACAAGAGTAAAACACTGGCAGAAAGACATGCATGGGACTTAATCAATGCGCAAAAAGGCAAGTCGAAAACTGAACTTTCAGTTATTAACCCAACGGTTGTACTTGGCCCCACATTGACAAATGACATTGGCACATCGAATGATTTCATCAAGCAAATCCTGATTGGCAAAGTGCCTGCGGCCGCGAATTTGCATTTTGGTTTTGTTGACGTAAGAGACGTCGCGGCGATTCACATTAATGCCATGACGCATAAAAAAGCGGCAGGGCAGCGGTTTATCGCTAACGCAAAAGAGATGTGGCTTATTGAGTTGACAACTATTTTGAATAAAGCCGGGCACAAAAAAGCACCTTTGCGGAAAATGCCAAACTGGCTGGTGAAGGTTTTTGGTCTGTTTGACGCGCCAACAAAGCAAATCTCGCAATTGCTGGATAGTGAGCGATTTACACCATCGACAAAAGCCGAGAATACGTTGGGATGGCAAGCCAGAGACATCGAAGGCACTATCATAGAGACGGCTGAGCAAATAGCATCATTATCTCAAGCAAAGTAAATGCAAGCTGCGCTGGCCAAGATTGGCCCGCCAAGGCACGCCTGCCAAGATTGGCCAGCATTGACAAAGCTGCATTATATAAGGGTAAATGTCCTATGCGAACGATTGTCTCCTCTCTAACCTTTTTCTTCCTTGCATTCACTTTGACAGGTTGCAGCTCCATGGAAAATTTTTCGAAGTCTTTAGGACATCATCAAGTCTACACCGAGACTGTCATCGCAGCAGAGCCCGAAGATGTATGGGCTGTTATTACCGATGCTGAAAATTATAAGAACTGGAACCCGGTCATCACCAATGCTGAAGGTGAATACGCTGAAGGAGCGACCATCATCAATACGGTAGTTGAGGATGGCAAGAAGCCAACGACAATCAAGTCAAAGGTGGTGAAGTTCGAGCCACCTTATCACCTCAACCAATTTGGCGGTTATAGAGGCATCATCACGTTCGACCACCACTATATTTTAGAAAAGGTGGCGGCAGGAACCAAGCTTATCCAAAAAGAAGAATATACAGGTTTTTATGTCAATTTTTGGGACAGTTCCTGGGTGGAGCCAGCCTACCAAAGGGTGAATGAGGCGCTGAAGGCTGAGGTGCTAAACACACAATCGAAGTAAGGTGCCTCGCGAAGTAAGGTGCCTCGGGATTTCTCTGAACTTCTGCGCCAAGGCTTCTTCGGCCAAGGCTTCTTCGGCAAGGTTAAGATCGTCACAAGCTCCCTATTGTGCTTTCGCGCGAGCGTTTATTTGGTCGTGCTGACGCTGTATGCGGCCAGACCACGTGCTTTTTATGTAAGAGAGTGCGGCCAAGATTTCCTCATCAGTCAACTTGTCTTCATAAGCTGGCATGTTATTGGGGTATGATTTCCCGATCATGTTTTCAAAGGCATATTTCGTCATTATAAAGAGATATCAGTCAGGGT
>JAGWAQ010000055.1 GCA_021296375.1 Alphaproteobacteria bacterium | reverse complement strand
GTTTAAGAACCACAACCCGAGCTGCGCTTCCCCAATATCGGTGAGGTTTAGCGACCCCGCGGCCATAATGACGGTAATGATCACCAGACCAAGCGACACTTCGTAGGAAATCATCTGCGCGGCGGAACGCATGGCGCCAAGAAACGGGTATTTCGAGTTCGACGACCAGCCCGCCATGATCACCCCATAAACCCCAAGGCTGGAGACCGCAAACAGATAGAGAATACCAACATTAACGTCAGCGATCACAAGCCCTTCGCCAAACGGGATCACCGCCCAGGCGATCAGCGACAGAATAAATGTCAGCATCGGGGCGATCACGAAGACGACTTTCGACGCCCCCGACGGCAGGATGGTTTCCTTGCTCAGCAGTTTCAGCGCATCCGCAAACGGTTGAAACAGGCCAAACGGACCGACGACATTCGGGCCTTTGCGCAATTGCATCAGGCCAATGACTCGCCGTTCAGCGAGGGTCAGGTAAGCCACCGCGATCAGCAGAGGCACAACCACCGCAAAAATTTGCGCAATGATCCAGAAAAACTCAAGCGTCATTGGCGCGGTAATGAAAGACATCAGCATTTCCATTATTCGGCTGCCCCTTTCATGCCGTTCTGCTCAAAAGCATCAATGCATTCGGCCATGGTCACCGATGATCGGCTGATGGGGCAGGTCATGTAGAAGCTGACCCCGGTGCCTTCACCGATTGGTGTTGTTAATGCGGTGGATGCGATCTTCCCTTTGCCGCCAATCGCGCCAAGCTTGGCTTCCGTCAGCACATCGGCTTCGGCAAATACCGGCACTTCGGCGATCATCTTTGCGCGCAATTGCGCATGGGTATCGAAATCAAGGGTCTTGTCCAGCACCGCCGACAAGGCGCGGATGATCGACCAGTCGGAACGGGCGTCACCTGGCGGGAAGGTCGCGCGATTGGCGTATTGAACCCGCCCTTCGCTATTGACGAAAATCCCGTCCTTTTCGCACCATGCCGCCCCCGGCAGAACGACATCAGCCGCCCTTGCCCCGGCATCACCGTGGTGGCCTTGATAAATCACAAAGGTTTTCTTGCTGATGGCCGACAGGTCACATTCATCGGCGGCCAGCAGGTAAAGCACCTGCAAATCGCCCTTATTGGCGGCGGCCAGCATGCCCCCTGTGTCCATGCCGCCCTTCCCCGGGATCGCCCCAAGGTCAAGACCGGCGACACGCGCGGCGGCGGTATGCAGGACGTTAAAGCCGTTCCAGTCCGCTGTCACGACACCGGTTTCCTTGGACAAACGCGCAACGGCACCAAGAATAGCGGCGGAATCCTTGCGGGTCAGCGCCCCCTGGCCAATGATGATCATCGGCTTTTTGGCACGTTTCAGCTTGGTGGCAACAGGGCCTTTGCCGTCAGCCAGCTCCATCAGGATGGATGGATCATCCCCCAGTTCCTTGACCGGGTACGTCAGGTCAACAGGCGCGCCGATCCGCGCCACGTCAAGCCCGTCATTGAGCCAGCGGCGACGAAGGCGGGCGTTCACAACAGCCGCTTCATGGCGAGGGTTGGTGCCAATCAGAAGAACGTAATCGGTGTCTTCAAGACCGTTAAAGCCACTGTTGAAGATGTACCCCCCGCGGCCACCGGAAGTGCCAAGCACCGAGCCATCCTGACGGCAATCGACATTACTGACGCCCAGCTTGTCCATCAGGGATTTGAGGGCATAGATGCTTTCGGCATCGCACTGATCGCCCATAATGGCGCCGATCTGGCTTGCTTTGGCTTTCTTCATGTTGGTCTGGATCGCCTTGAACGCGTCTTCCCAGGAACATTCCGCAAGACGGCCGTTTTTCTGGCGCAGGTAGGGGCGATCAATTCGTTGCCGCTTCAGCCCGTCAATCGCATGGCGGGTTTTGTCGGAAATCCACTCTTCGTTGACGTCATCATTAACCCGCGGCAGGACACGCATGACTTCATTGCCGCGGGTGTCGATGCGGATCGCCGAACCGACGGCATCCATGGCATCAAAGCTTTCGGTATGGCTCAATTCCCAGGAACGGGCATTAAACGCATAGGGGCGGCTGGTGAGCGCGCCGACAGGGCAAAGATCAACGACATTGCCTGAAAGTTCAGAGGCCAGCGCCTTTTCCAGATAGGTGGTGATTTCCATGGATTCGCCACGGCCAATCGCCCCCATGTCATTGACGCCCGCCACTTCCGTGGAAAAGCGAACGCAACGGGTGCAATGGATACAGCGCGTCATGATGGTGGAAATCAATGGCCCCATGGATTTGTTTTCAACCGCCCGCTTGGGTTCCTGATACCGGCTTCTGTCGCCGCCATAGCCCATGGCCTGGTCCTGCAGGTCACATTCGCCGCCCTGATCACAGATCGGGCAATCAAGAGGGTGATTGATGAGCATGAATTCCATGACGCCTTCGCGGGCCTTCTTGACGACCTCGGTGTCGGTCTTGATCACCATCCCCGGGCCAGCGGGCATGGCGCAGGACGCCACCGGCTTGGGCGAACGTTCCATCTCAACAAGGCACATGCGGCAGTTGCCGGCAATCGACAACCGGTCATGATAGCAGAAGCGAGGCACTTCCTTGCCTGCGGTTTCGCAAGCCTGAAGAACGGTCGAGCCTTCTTCCACCTCTACTTCAACGCCATCAACGGTGAGCGTGATCATAGCCATCTTTCTTACTCCGCTACTGCTGCGGCTTTACGCGCCGCGATGCGGTCTTCAATTTCCGGGCGGAAATGCTTGATCAATCCCTGGATTGGCCATGCCGCCGCGTCACCAAGGGCGCAGATCGTGTGACCTTCCACCTGTTTGGTGACATCGTGAAGAACATCAATTTCACTGACATCCGCATCACCGCGGACAAGCCGGTCCATCATCCGGTACATCCAGCCTGTGCCTTCACGGCATGGCGTGCATTGCCCGCAGCTTTCATGTTTGTAGAAATACGAAATACGGGCGATCGCCTGAATAATATCGGTGGATTTATCCATCACGATGATCCCCGCCGTACCCAAACCGGTGCCGGCGTTCTTGAGGCTGTCAAAATCCATCAGCATGTCGTCGCATACCGACTTTGGCATCAATGGGGTGGACGAGCCGCCAGGGATCACCGCCAGCAGATTGTCCCAGCCGCCACGAACACCGCCAGCGTGCTTTTCGATCAGCTCACGCAGGGGGATGCCCATTTCTTCTTCGACATTGCAGGGGTTGTTGACATGACCGGAAATGCAAAACAGCTTTGAGCCGGTATTGCCCTCACGGCCCAGCCCCGCGAACCATGCCCCGCCGCGGCGCATGATGGTCGGCACAACGGCGATGGTTTCGACGTTATTGACGGTGGTGGGGCAACCGTAAAGCCCGACGCCTGCCGGGAACGGCGGCTTCAGGCGCGGCTGGCCCTTGCGGCCTTCAAGGCTTTCCAGCAGCGCGGTTTCCTCACCGCAAATATAGGCCCCTGCCCCGCGATGGACATAAAGGTCAAAATCCCAACCGGATTTGGCGGCATTCTTGCCCAGCAAACCCGCGGCGTAAGCTTCATCAATGGCCTTTTGCAAGGCCATCGCTTCATTGACAAACTCACCACGGATATAGATGTAACCGGCGTTGGCGCGCATCGCAAAACCGGCCAGCAAGCACCCTTCGATCAGCTTGTGGGGTTCATGTCGCAGGATATCGCGGTCCTTGCAGGTGCCGGGCTCACTCTCGTCGGCATTGACGACAAGGTAATGCGGCCGGTCCTTGACCTCTTTCGGCATAAACGACCATTTCAGCCCGGTCGGGAAACCGGCGCCACCACGGCCACGCAGGCCCGAAGACTTGACCTCTTCGATGACGGCGTCATGGCCTTTTTTCATCAGCTTGGCGGTCCCTGCCCAGTCGCCACGTTTTTTGGCGGCGGTCAGACCAGCGCTTTCCCAGCCATAAATATTGGTAAAGATTCGATCCTGATCAGCCAGCATTAGACGCCTCCATCCTGAGCCTTGCTCTTTTGAGCTTTGCCAGAAGCAGATTGGGTTTTCTTCGCGGTCTTCGGAAATGACGTGACGTTTTCAAGACTTGTTGGCCCGGGCAGAGGCTGTGAGCCTTGACGACCCTGAACAGACCCCGCGGGCGGCACATCATCGCGCGACAAACGCTCGATCAGCTCGGCGGTGGTTTCATAGTCAAGGTCTTCATAGTAATCGTCGTTGATCTGCACCATCGGCGCGTTGACGCAAGCGCCAAGGCATTCGACTTCAAGCAGGGAAAACTTGCCATCGGCGCTGGTTTCGCCGGATTTAATGCCGATCTTGTCGTGGATGCAGCGCGTCACATCGTCGGAACCACGCAGCCAGCACGGGGTCGTCCCGCAGAGCTGGATGAAATATTTGCCGACCGGACGCAGGTTGAACATCGTGTAAAACGTCGCCACCTCAAGCACGCGGATTTCCGCCATTTCAAGCGTCTCGGCAATCGCCTCGATGGCCTTCATGGGAATCCAGTTGTCGTGCTGACGCTGCGCCAGGTCAAGCAACGGGATCACCGCAGAGGCTTTGCGGTCTTTCGGGTATTTCGCCAGAATTGTCTTGATGGCTTTCTTGCTTTCGGCGCTGAACGCGAAGCTTTCGGGCTGATCATCGGCGATACGGCTATTAATACTCATCGGTCAATCTCACCAAACACGACGTCAAGGGAACCCAGAATAGCAACGCTATCGGCCAGCATATGGCCACGGGACAACTGGTCAATCGAAGCCATGAACGGGAAGCCCGGGGCACGGATCTTGCAGCGGTAAGGCTTGTTGCTGCCATCGGACACCATGTAAACGCCAAACTCGCCTTTCGGGGCTTCAACGGCGGTGTAGGTTTCCCCCGCAGGAACACGGAAGCCTTCGGTATAGAGCTTGAAATGATGGATCAGGGATTCCATCGAGGTTTTCATCTCATCACGGCGCGGCGGGGTGACTTTATGGTCTTCCGCCAGCACCGGGCCTTCAGGCATCATTTCAATACATTGACGGATGATCTTGAGCGACTGGCGCATTTCTTCCACCCGCACAAGGTAACGGGCGTAACAATCGCCGGTCTTGCCGGTGGGAATATCGAAATCCAGCTCATCATAGACATCATAAGGCTGGGTCTTGCGCAGGTCCCACGGCAGGCCGGAAGCGCGAATGCAAGGGCCGCTAAAGCCCAGGTCCAGCGCTTCTTCCAGCGTCACGACCCCGATATCAACAGTCCGTTGTTTGAAAATACGGTTTTCCGTCAGCAGGGTTTCAAGATCATCAATATAGGACGGGAACCGATCGGCCCAATCCAGAATATCATCGGTCAGCCCTTCGGGCAGGTCCTGGTGAACACCGCCGGGGCGGAAATAAGCGGCGTGGAAACGGGCGCCGGAGGCGCGCTCGTAAAACCCCACCAGCTCTTCACGTTCCTCAAAACCCCAGAGCAGTGGCGTCATGGCGCCGACGTCAATCGCAAAGGTGGTGAGGTTCAGGATATGGTTGAGGATGCGGCCGATCTCACAATACAGCACACGAATGAACTGGCCACGACGCGGCACCTCAAGCTGGAGCAAGCGTTCGCAAGCGAGCGCAAAAGCATGCTCCTGGTTCATCGGCGAGACGTAATCAAGGCGATCAAAATACGGCAAGGCCTGCAGATAGGTCTTGTGTTCGATCAGCTTTTCCGTGCCACGATGAAGCAGGCCAATGTGAGGATCAGCGCGTTCGATCACCTCGCCGTCCATTTCCAGCACCAGACGCAACACCCCGTGGGCCGCCGGGTGCTGTGGCCCAAAGTTCATGGTTAAGGGTTTGATTTGTGCTTCAGCCATAGTCGTCCCCTATTCGTCGTCCTGAACCGGTTGCGGGTCATCCTGACGCATTGCGGTCTGGACGCCTTCCCACGGGCTCATGTAATCAAAGTCACGGAATTCCTGGGTTAAGGTCACGGGTTCATAAATGACGCGCTTTTCCTGGTCGTCATAACGTGTTTCCACGGTCCCTGTGAGCGGGAAATCCTTGCGCAGGGGATGCCCCTCAAACCCGTAATCGGTCAGCAACCGGCGCAGGTCATTATGGCCGCTGAAGAAAATGCCAAACATATCCCAGACTTCACGTTCCGACCATTCGGCAGAGGTGAAGATATGAGAAACAGACGGCGCCACCTCACCATCACCAATCTCGGCCTTCAGGCGAATCCGCTGGTTCAGTGTCACGCTCAGCAATTGGTAAATGACATCAAAACGCTTGTCGCGGCTGGGGTAATCCACCGCCGTCAGTTCAGACAGTTGGGTGAAGCTGCCGCCATTTTCATCCCGCAGCATCAGCAGGATTTGCGGAATGTCATTGATGTTGACGGTAAAATTCAGCTCCCCCCGGAAAACGTCCACGGCCAGCACTTTGGCCCCCAGAAGCGTGTTCAGCTGAAGCTTGAGGCTTTCGGTCATTTCCGCTTTTTTCTGCGGAACATTACTTGTGGTCATATCAGTCATAAACAGATCTAACGTGCGATGGTTGAAGTCCGGCGAATTTTCTTCTGGAGCTGCAGGAGCCCGTAAATCAGCGCTTCGGCGGTGGGGGGGCAACCCGGGACATATACATCCACAGGAACGATGCGGTCACAGCCGCGCACCACGGCGTAGGAATAGTGGTAATAGCCGCCGCCATTGGCGCAAGACCCCATGGACAAGACCCAGCGCGGTTCCGCCATCTGGTCATATACTTTACGCAAGGCTGGCGCCATCTTGTTGGTCAGGGTGGCGGCCACAATCATGACATCAGATTGCCGCGGGCTCGGGCGGAACAACATGCCGAAGCGGTCCATGTCATAACGCGAGGAGGCGGAATGCATCATCTCAACCGCGCAACAGGCCAGACCAAAGGTCATCGGCCAGAGCGAGCCTGAACGCGCCCAGTTGAACAGCTTGTCCGCCTGCGCAATAACAAATCCGCGATTCTGGATTTCATCCCCTACCGCGCTGAGGATCATGTCCTGATCGGCGCCCGGAGGAATTGGCTGGCCATGTGGTGATGTGATCAAACCCATTTGAAATATCCCGACAAAGTTGCGTTGCGTGATCTCTGATCTTCAAGATCGGTGGTCTTCATGTTGTCTTCAGGTGGTCTTCAGGTGGACTTTTGGGGGGCGCCCGCGGTTAATCCCACTCCAGC
Source organism: Alphaproteobacteria bacterium (assembly GCA_021296375.1). Taxonomy (GTDB): domain Bacteria; phylum Pseudomonadota; class Alphaproteobacteria; order Puniceispirillales; family UBA1172; genus JAGWAQ01. The sequence goes on along the minus strand of JAGWAQ010000055.1, from coordinate 2,375 downwards.
GCACCCTTTTTCCATTCGTAAATAAAGCCGACGGTCAGCACCCCGAGGAACACCATCATGGACCCGAACCCGAACGCCCCCGTATCCCCCAATGACACCGCCCAGGGGAAAAGGAACGCCACTTCAAGGTCGAAGATAATGAACAGAATGGCGACAAGATAAAACCGGATGTCAAAACGACTTCGGGAATCATCGAAAGCTTCAAAACCGCACTCATAGGCGCTGAGCTTTTCAGGATCAGGACGCTGCGCACCAACGAGAACTGACCCGATAACAAAGGCCGCAGACAAAACAACGGCAATGCCAAGGAAAATTGCGATCGGCAGATATTCGTGCAAATAACCTTCCATTACGATCCCCCATAAAAGGTATTGACCAAGCGATAGTGCTTTATTCCAGTTTGCCCCGCTAAAAACAAGATCAAATTGCCCCTCAGTGGCAAAATATCGCGCCATAAATACCTCCGCGGCGCCCCCCTTGGAGCGCGGCAGGTCAGGACAGATGGCACCAGAGCCCAACTTAAGGCAGGCCACAACGGGTTTATCGCTTGCATCACCCCGCAAAACCTGTATAAATCCCCCCACATTCGGTGGCACCAAGACGCCACCTTTATATTAACCTCTTGCCAGCTGGATCCGATTATCCACTGGCTAGGGTGGGCAACCACCCGATTAGCCATAAGGGGAGTCGATATGCGTCTCTATGAAAGCGTGTTTATTGCACGTCAAGATATCTCCACAGGTCAGGTTGATGCCCTGTGTGAAGAATTCACCGGCATCATCACTGAAGGTGGCGGCAAAATCCACAAACAAGAATACTGGGGCCTGAAAACCCTCGCCTACCGGATCAAGAAGAACCGGAAGGGCCATTACATTCTGTTCAACATCGAAGCGGATGCCGCAACGATGGCTGAATATGACCGCAAGCTTGGTCTCAATGAAGACGTCATCCGTGTGTTGACCGTCAGCATTGATGAAGTTGATGAAGATCCATCCATCATGATGCAGGCGAAATCAGACCGCCCGAGCCGTGATGACAACACCGCTGCCCCTGAAGCAGCCGCTGAACCTAAGGAGTAACGCGACATGGCACAGCTTGAAATCAAACGCGCCTCCGTTCGTCGTCCACAAGGTCGTCGCCGGAAGTCCTGCCCATTCTCAGGTCCAAACGCCCCGAAGATTGACTACAAAGACGTCAAACTGCTTCAGCGTTTCACCACCGAACGCGGCAAGATCGTTCCCAGCCGTATCTCTGCTGTCTCTGCCAAGAAACAGCGTGAACTGACCACTGCCATCAAACGTGCCCGTCACCTGGCGCTGATGCCATATGTATTGAGCTAGGGAGTTCTATCCATGGAAATCATTCTTCTTGAACGCGTGGAAAACCTCGGCCAGATGGGTGACCTTGTCACCGTAAAGCCCGGTTATGCCCGCAACTTCCTCCTGCCAAAAGGCAAGGCCATCCGCGCCACCGCCGCCAACCGCGAAAAGTTTGACGCTGAACGCGCCCAGCTCGAAGCCGATAACCTCGCCAAAAAAGGCGAAGCCGAAAAGGTTGCCGCCAAGATGGAAGGGTTGAGCGTTACGCTGATCCGTGCCGCGTCTGAAATGGGCCAGCTTTATGGTTCCGCATCCAGCCGTGACATTGCGATAGCCACAACCGAAGCCGGCTACACCATCACCAAGACCCAGGTTGACCTGAACAACGCCATCAAGACACTTGGCCTGTTCCCTGTTCGTGTTGTTCTCCACCCTGAAGTTGCGGTTGAGATCACCATCAACATTGCCCGTTCTGCTGACGAAGCGGCGGAACAGACTCGCCTTGGTCGCGCCATCATTTCCGACATTGCTGAACGTGAACGCGAAGAAGCTGCTGCCGCCGCTGCGGAAGCCGCCACCCGTGTTGCCGCCCAGGATGACGAGGACATGACCGGCGGGGATGACGCCCCTGTGGAAGAAGCCCCGGCTGAAGAAGCTGTTGCGGAAGAGGCCCCGGCTGAAGAGGCTGCCGCTGAAGAGCAGGCCGAAGACTAAATTTCAAACGGGGATAGCCGATCACCATCGGTTATCCCCGTTATCCACAGAAAAAAACATCAAAACCACGTATTCTGGCGTGGTTTTTTTATGCCCTGATGCCTAAAATATTCCCATGGCTGATAACGACACCACACCTGAACCGCCCCTCCCCTCGGCTGAGGATATGCCGCCTGAAGGCGCGCCACCCGCGGCGGATGAGAACATCGTCACCTTGCCGACAGCGGCGGCGGAAACCGGCGTAATGGAAACCGGCGCAACAGAAACCGGCGCCGCGTCGTCTTCCGTTAAAGCCATGCGCCATAAGCTTGAGGCGGAACAAGGCTTGCTCGGCGCGCTGCT
>JAGWAQ010000054.1:633-10238 GCA_021296375.1 Alphaproteobacteria bacterium | reverse complement strand
TGGGTATTTCAAGAACAATTAGACTTGTATTTTTGATTTCAAATTTATGTGTAATATTCAACCTTTTATCACGCAATTTGTTCTTTTTAAAATTAGAAAAGACTTGAGTATTTTTGAACTCATGCCCTCTGGGTGTGGTGTATCCATTTTCATTCAACCATTCTGCAATCATCCCATAACCCATGCTTGATTCATGTTTTTGTTTAATGATTTGATAGAGCAATTCTTGATATTCAGAATAGTGTGAATACCAAAGGTGAGACGCCCTTAAAGTCACTGTAAAACAAAGGAAACCCTGTAGAAAATGTCGTCCGTTGGAGACTATTCCAGGGTCACGGATTTCGCGTGGTTGCGCGGCTGATCAACGTCAGTGCCTTTATGGACCGCCGTCAGGTAGGACAGGATCTGCGCCGGAATGGACAGCAGGATCGGCGCAATCAACGGGTCGCAATCAGGCACGGTGATGATGGTGTCGATATCCTCCACCGCCTCTTTCGTGCTTTCGGTGCAGATCACCATGACAGCCGCGCCACGGGCTTTCGCCTCCATCAGGTTCGAGACCGCTTTCGGCAAATGTTCATCATTACTCAACAGCGCGATCACCGGCAGGCCCTCTTCGATCAGCGCGATCGGCCCGTGCTTCATTTCACCTGAAGCGTAACCTTCGGCGTGAATATAGCTCAGCTCCTTCAGCTTGAGCGCGCCTTCAAGCGCCAGGGGGTAGAGCATCCCCCGCCCCAGGAACAGGCAGGATTGCGCCCGCGCCAGTTGCGAGATGAACGGCCGGATATCATCAAAACTGTTCATGGCCGCGCCCATCAACCGTGGCAGGGACGCCAGGTCAGCGTGGATTTTTGCCGCGTCATCGGCGCTCAATACCCCGCGCTTTTGCCCCAGCTCCGCCGCCAGCCCCAACAGAACCGCCAGTTGCGCGGTGAAGGATTTGGTGCTGGCCACTCCGATTTCAGGCCCGGCGCGGGTCAGCAATTGCAGGTCGGTTTCCCTCGCGATGGTGCTTTCCGCAACATTGACAAGACCAAGGGTCTTGAGCCCTTGTTCGGCGGCGTAACGCAGGGCCATCAGCGTGTCCAGCGACTCGCCGGATTGCGAAATCCCCATGGCCATATCAAGGTGGCGAACCGACGGGTTGCGGTAGCGGAATTCCGAGGCGATTTCTGTCACCACCGGCAGATCAGCAAGGGATTCCATCCAGTATTTGCCAATCATGGCGGCGTTATGGGAAGTGCCGGCGGCCAGCATCACCATGCCCTTCATTTCAGCGGCATCCCCCAGCTCGAAGTTAAACCCGCCATCGGCGGCGGTGATTTCCGCCAATGTATGGGCAATGGCTTCCGGCTGTTCGTGGATTTCCTTTTCCATGAAATGCTGATAGCCGTCCTTGGAGACCAGCCCGGGGCTGGCTGATGCCATCACCACTTCGCGTTGCGCGGGCGTGCCGTCTTCGCTCCGCAATTCGATATCATCGCGGCTGATGACGCCGTAATCACCATCTTTCAGGAAGATGATGCGGCGGGTCATCGACCCCATGGCCATGGCGTCAGAACCGATGTAATTGGCCCCTTCCCCCAAGCCCACCGCCAGCGGCGAGGCATTGCGCGCAATCGCGATCTGGTCAGGGAAGGCTTTGGCCACCACCGCGAAGGCATAGGCGCCCTCGATCTGCCCCAGGACATGTTTGGTGGCGCTCATCAAGTCAGGCTGGCTTGCCACCGCTTCGGCGAATAAATGGGTCAGCACTTCGGTGTCGGTATCGCTAGTGAAGACATGACCGCGCTCGATCAATCCCGCTTTCAGGATTTTGTGGTTTTCGATAATGCCGTTATGAACAACCGCGACCTCCGCCCCCGCCATGATGGGATGAGCGTTGTTAAGGGTCGCCTTGCCATGGGTCGCCCAGCGGGTATGGCCGATTCCGGTCATGCCGGGCAGAGGGTCTTTTGCCAGCACTTCGCCGAGCGCGCTCAGCTTGCCGACCGCACGGCGGGCGTCGAGCGCCCCGCCATCAGCAATGCAGATGCCGGCGCTGTCATAACCGCGATATTCAAGCCGCTGCAAGGCCTGATAAAGCACTGACGCCGCGTCAGGATGACCGATTGCACCTACGATTCCACACATATTGACACCCTTTGGGTTGAAGACTGAACATGGCCTAATGTTTTAAGGGGTTTTTGCCTGTCTATCAATGTTTTGCTCAATGCCCTGCATAATGCCCTGCTCAATGTATAGCTCAATCTTGTGGTGATGGAAAAGCGGCATCACCGGCGGCGGATTTCTTGGCGGGGGGTTCTTTTCTTTATCGAAGCAAAGCCGTATAAAGAGGGTATGAGTTTTGCAACGATCATTTTGGCCGCGGGCAAAGGCACGCGCATGAAATCCGCCCTGCCGAAGCCTTTGCATCGTGTTGGCGGTAAACCTATGCTGGCCTGGGTGCTGGACAGCTCTTTTGCCGCGGGCTCGGAACGCCAGATTGTCATCACCCCGAAAGACAGCGACACTATTGAAGGCTTCCTCGCCGATTTTCGGGACAAGCGGGGGCTGGATGTGCGCCGTGCCGTGCAAGACCCTCCAAAAGGCACCGGCCATGCCGTCGATTGCGCGAAAGACGCGCTTGACGATTACAGCGGGATTGTGGTGGTGGCCTTTGCCGATACACCGCTGGTCTATGCCGACACCTATTCCCGTCTGGCTCAAGCGCTGACGACAAATGACGACGCCGCGGTGGCTTGCCTTGGCTTCACCACCGATGACCCCACCGGCTATGGACGTTTTGTCCAGGACAATGATGGCGGGTTGCTGCGGATCGTTGAAGAAAAACACGCCACCGATGCCGAAAAGGCGATCAATTTTGTCAATGCCGGCATCATGGCCCTGCGCGTGCCGGAAGTCTTCGACCTGCTGGACGCGGTTCCGTATCAGGACACATCAGGCGAGAAATACCTGACCGATTGCATCGCCGTGGCGCGCGCCAATGGCCGCCAGGTGCTGGCCCTTGAAGCGGAAGAAGTCGAGGTGATGGGGATCAATGATCGCCGTCATCTGGCGGAGGCGGAGGCCGTGCTGCAAACCCGATTGCGCGGGGCCGCCATGGACGCGGGCGCCAGCCTGATCGCACCTGAAACCGTATTCCTGCATCATGATACGGTGATCGAACCTGACGTCATCATCGAGCCGCATGTCGTGATCGGCCCCGGGGTTCATCTCGGTGAAGGCAGTGAAATCAAATCCTTCAGCCATCTTGAAGGCACCATCACCGGGGCCTGCTGTGTGATCGGGCCCTACGCCCGCCTGCGCCCCGGCACACGTCTTGGCGAAGGGGTGAAGATCGGCAATTTCGTTGAAACCAAAAACACCACCATGGGCGATTTGGCGAAAGCCAATCACCTCAGCTATGTCGGTGATGCCGAGGTGGGAAGCCGGGCGAATATCGGCGCCGGAACCATCACCTGCAATTACGATGGCGTCAACAAACATAAAACCGCGATTGGCGATGGCGCCTTTATCGGCTCCAACACCGCCCTTGTGGCGCCGGTGACGATTGGGGAGCGGGCCATCATTGGCGCGGGTTCCACCATCACCCGCAATGTCGGTGATGATGACCTTGCGCTGGCCCGCGGCGAGATGAAAACCATTACCGGCGGCGCGGCACGGTTGCGCCAGCGTCAAAAGAAATCCTGAGGGGCCTGACCATGTCAACACCACCGAACTGGGGTCAGTTGTTCACCACCATCAGCAGCAAAAAAACCGTGGTGGTGGGCGATATCATGCTCGACCGATTTGTCCATGGCAGTGTCAATCGCATTTCCCCGGAAGCCCCCGTCCCTGTCCTGAAATGGAGCCATGAAAACCTGATGCCGGGCGGCGCCGCCAATGTCGCCCGTAACCTGGCGCGCTACGGCGTTGGGGTGACGCTGATCGGCGTCATGGGCAAGGACCTCGGCGCCGACCAATTGCGCGATACCCTGGCGAGGGAACCCAACATCCGCTTGAAGGCGTTTATTGACCCGCAACGCCAGACCACGGTCAAAACCCGCTTTACCTCTACCGGCCAGCAGATGCTGCGGGTTGATCACGAAAGCCCCGCCCCCCTTAACGATAAAATCTACAAGCGCGTCCTGGCGGCGGTTGAAACCGCCCTGAAATCTGCCGATGCGCTGATCCTGTCGGATTACGACAAGGGCATGATTGACCATAGTTCCGCCAAAGCCATCATCACCATGGCGCGCAAAGCCGGGGTGATGGTTATCGCTGACCCGAAGAAAACCGACCCCTCGGTATTTTCCGGGGTGACGGTCATGACACCGAATTTCAATGAATTGACCCAAATGACAAGCCTGCCCTTGGCCAAGCAGGACCAGATCGCCCATGCCGCCAATGACGTCGCCATCCAGAATAAAATCAAATCCCTGCTGGTGACGTTAGGCGCCGATGGCATGATGCTTGTTCAGCCCAAAAAGCCCAATCATCACGTCTCCTCGCTGGCGCAATCTGTCTATGATGTATCAGGGGCGGGCGACACGGTGATCGCCACGCTGACCGCCGCGCTGGCCGCTGGCGCAAGCCCGGAAGATGCCACCACCCTTGCCAATATCGCCGCCGGGATCGTGGTCGGCAAATCCGGCACCGCCACCACCCTGCCCGGCGAAGTGCTGGCCGCCACCGCGCCGCGCCACCAGTTGCTGGAAAAAGACGCCAAGGGCATGGTCAAGATCTGGCAAGACGCCGGGCTGAAGGTCGGGTTCACCAATGGCTGTTTTGACCTTTTGCACCCCGGGCATCTGTGGCTGCTGGAAAAGGCCGCCGCCACTTGTGACCGCCTGGTGGTGGGGCTTAATTCCGATGCCTCCACCCGCAAGCTGAAAGGCGACGGCCGGCCGCACCAGATCGAAGAACGCCGCGCCGCGGTCTTGTCGAGCTTGCCGATGGTGGATGCCGTGGTGATCTTTGACGCCCCCACCCCGGCACGACTGATCAAATCACTTAGCCCTGATGTCCTCATCAAAGGCGGCGATTACAAGGCCGAAGAGGTGGTGGGGCGACAAACCGTCATCGCCAATGGCGGCAAGGTGGTGATCGTCCCCACCAAGCCGGGGTTTTCCACCACAAGGCTGGGGTCATCTTAAGTTGACCACCCCCCCTTCAAAAAAGGCTGGTCATGTGACCAGCCTTTTTCGCATCAGGGGCAGGTGTTCCCGTTATTGGGCATCAGGATCAATCCCGCGATTGTAGTCCTGATCAATCATCGGCAGCTCCTTGTCCTGAAGCACCGCTTCAAAGGCCACCAGACGCTTGCGGATCGAGATCAGCTCAATGATCGTCGTCCAGGAATTGACGATATACTGGAAGGAGTTTGACACCTGCCCGAAGGCGGTAAGGATCTGCTGCAAAATCCCCAGGGTGATGGTGCCGCCGACAATCGTGGGGATCAGGATGATATAGGCAAAGATATTGTCCGCCTGGTTGTAAAAACTCCGAGCGACTTTGATATACATGTAATGGAAATAGAGCCGGAAGTAATTGCGGCGCAGGTTATCAAACAGCTCCGTCACCGTCACCGGCTTGGCGCGCATTTCATCATCCTCGCCATAGACCAGCTCTTTTCGGAACGCCGCCTCAACCCGCTGGTTGCGGAACTCAAGCCCCGGCAGTTTGATGCCGACCGCCGCCAGCAGGATCGTCCCGAAGATCGCCCAGGTGATGGAAGCGACCATCAGGGGATTGCTGATCTCGCCAAAAATCGGCAGTTCCGTGACATAGGAAGACAAGCCGTAAAGAACAGGCAGGAAGGCAAACAGCGTCATGATGGCGTCCACCACCGACACCCCGAGGCCTTCCATAATACCGGCAAAAGCCTTGGTGTCTTCCTGCACACGCTGGGAGGCGCCTTCAACGCCGCGCAGTTTTTTCCAGTGGCTGAGGTAGAAATCATTCATCGCGTTGCGCCAGCGGAAAATGTAATGGCTGACAAAAAACCGCGTGAAGACATAAACCGCCACCGCGATAAACGCGATCTGCGCAAAAATCAGGATCAGGTCATAGAGCGTTTGCGCTTCGATGGTCTCCTCCCCCGACAAGGCGAACTGCACCTGATCAAAAAACGGCTTGCGCCAATGGTTGATGGCAACAGAAACCTGCACCCCGAAATAGGTCGAAAACAGGATGAAGGATGACCCGACGATTGACCACCACTGCCATTTATGCGGCGAGAATCTGAACCACAGCCCGGCAAAGATCGCCGTCGATAAAATATAAAAAAGGTAGAAAACCAGAAAATCATTGGTCAGGAAGAAGCCGACGCCGATCACCGGCGGGGTTTCCGCTGAAGGAAACGGCAGGCCAATGGCCGTCGCCATGGCGCCCCCAAAGCTGAACCAGAAGGACACCGAAATCGCTGTCCAGACAAGAACGCTGATCAGGAATAATTTTGGGCGGGGAAAAAATGACTCAAACATGGGTCAGGCTCCAGTTAACCTTGTTGCACCGCAGAATTGCGGCGCTGGCGAGGTGACACGCCAATCGCAGCACGATACTTCGCAACCGTACGGCGCGCAACGATTATCCCGTCATGGGCAAGTTTCTTCACCAGCAGAGCATCGGGCATCGGCTGATCATCGGCCGCAATCATGGCATCAATATGGGCGCGAATCCGGGCGACAATGGCGCGGCTGGCGATCACACGGCCATCAGGCTGCTTGACCCCGGGGCTGAAAAACGCCGACATCGCCACCATCCCGCGAGGGGTCTGGACCAGCTTGTCTTCCACCAGACGACTGACGGTGCTTTTATGCACCCCCATGATTTCCGCCAGCCCCGACATGGTGAAAGGGGCCACCCCCGCCTCCCCTTGCTTGAGATACGCCATCTGCCTGTCGATCAATATCGCCCCTGCCGCCAACAGGTTTTCGTGGCGATGCTGGATCGACCGCTGCAATGCCTGCACCTCCGCCCGCGCTTGCTTGAGCAATAACGCCCCGGCCTCGTCCCCCTCTTCGGGCATGGCGCAAGGGGTAACGCTCAAGCTTGGCATCAGGGCTGCGTTCACCGTCACGTCATAGCCGCCTCCTGATGGCGAGATGATCAGGTCAGGGCGAAACACATCGCCGTCATCATCACGAAAACCGGCCCCGGGTTTTGGATCACAGCGTTTCAGCAAATCCAGCACAGCGGCGGCGTCTTCAACATCAAGCCCCGATGCCGTCGCCAGATGCGCAACCCCTTGCGCCATGGCATCAAGATGGGCCAGCACCGCCGTGGCCTGGGCCGTCAATTGCCCGCGATCCTTGAGCTGAAGGGCCAGGCATTCCGACAGATTGCGGGCAAAGAGACCGGCGGGTTCCATGGTCTGGAGCAAGGCCAGCACCTCTTCGGCTTTTGATCGCGTGATGCCGTCCGCCATCAACTGATCAATCGCCCCGTCATCAAGCCAGCCCGCAGGCGACAGATGGTCAGACAAGGCATAGGCCACCGCCGCGTCATCAGGGTTGCGGATGATCAGGCCAATCTGATCCATGACATGCTGGCTTAACGGGATGGGGTGAACAGCGGCATGGGCGAAATGGTCGAAATCAACCGCCTTGCCGCCGGCTGGTGACGCGCTCGGCAGTTCCGGCAAGGTGACATCAAGAAACGGATTGTCTTGCGCCAATTCCCACGCCAGGCGACGAACACCACTGATCCGCATCGACAACACCTGAAGCGACATGCGCAAGGAAGGCGTCATGGCCAGACGTTGCCGCTGAGCGGATTTAAGCTGGGGGGAAAGCGACACGCCGCGCGCCGCCATCAATCGGCACTTTCCTGATCATAGATCACCGCGCTGATGACAAGCCCCATGGCGATAAACACCGTCATCAAGGCTGTTCCGCCATAGGAAATCAGCGGCAAAGGCGCCCCCACCACGGGGATCAACCCTGTCACCATGGCGACGTTAACAAACACATAAAGGAACAGCATGGTGGCGATCCCCACCACCATCAAGCGCGAAAACCGGTATTGCAATTGCAACCCAAGGCGAAGCAAAAGCGCCACCAGAATGACGTAAAGCCCGATGATAAAGAGGCAGCCGAAATAGCCAAATTCCTCCCCGATCATGGTGAAGACAAAATCGGTCTGCTTTTCAGGAAGGTAGTTAAGGCGCGCCTGACTGCCCTGCAAATAGCCTTTGCCAAACAGCCCGCCACTGCCGAGGGCAATTTTAGACTGCGTGATCTGATACCCCGCCCCGAGCTGATCAGCCCCGGGGTTCAGAAACACCAGAATCCGGCTTTTCTGATAATCATAAAGCGATGCCCATAACACCGGCACCGCCGCCACCGCCGCGCCAAAGATCGACCCGATCATCCATTTCGGCATGCCGGCAACGAAAATCACCGCCGCGGCTGACCCCAGCAGCATCACCGAAGTGCCAAGGTCAGGCTGCATCAGCACCTGCGCGAACGGCGCCGACGCGATCACCGCCGCCGGAACGTAAGTCCGCAAATTGCGGATCAGCTCAGGGTTCATCGAATGAAAATACGCCGCCAGAAACAGGATCACCGCAAGCTTTGCTGGCTCTGACGGCTGAAGGTTAAACCCGCCTATTGACAACCAGCGCTGAACGCCTTGCCCGCCACCAATAAATTCCAGCATCCCCAGCACGATCAACGCCAGCACCCAACCAAGAGGGGCCAATTTGCGGTAAGACCAGATCGGCACCACGGCGATCCCCACCATCAGCACCAGCCCGATCCCGACACGGATCATGTGTTTGCCTGCCCATGGTGACCAACTGCCGCAAGCCGCTGAATAAAGCGCCAGGACGCAAATCATCCACAGCACCAGCACGATCAGCACCATCAGCAAGGGCACCTTCTTCAGGCGCTGGAAAAAGCTTGTCGGCGGCGCCAGAGGGTGGACAAGACTGGATCGCGACGGGCCCATCATCACGCGTCCTTCCGGAACAGATTCCGCATCACCCGACTGGCGATAGGGGCCGCCGTGGACGAGCCACTGCCGCCATGTTCAACCACCACCGACACCGCGTAACGGGGGTTTTTGTAAGGCGCGTAGCAAACGAACAACGCGTGGTCCCGGTGCTTCCAGGGGCGGTCTTTATTGTCGATAATCCCTTGTTCACGTTCAGCTTTTGAAATCGACTTGAGCTGAACCGTGCCGGTCTTCCCTGCCATGGCGATGCCTTTATCGCCGAGGTCATATTTCCGCGCGGTGCCTTTTGGCCCGTTCATCACCCGCCGCATGCCCTTGCGGATCACCGCCATGGCGCGAGGGGAAATATCGAGATCATCAAACGCCGCCTGCTCATGCGCTGATTGCGTCAGGCGAGGGGTAATGGCTTTGCCGCCATCGGCGATCCGCGCGGTCATCACCGCCAGTTGCAATGGCGTCGCCAGAACATAGCCTTGCCCGATGGACGCGTTGACGGTTTCCCCCAGGGTCCAGACCCGGCCGATATTGTCTTCTTTCCATTGCTTGGTGGGGATAAGCCCGGGCTTTTCCCCCGGCATGGTGATGCCCGTCACATCCCCCAAGCCAAGGCGACGCGCCATATCAGCAATTCGGGTGATGCCTGTCTTCAGGCCGATTTCATA
>JAGWAQ010000054.1:0-550 GCA_021296375.1 Alphaproteobacteria bacterium | reverse complement strand
CCTGCTTGTGGCCCGAACAACTTAACGAGGTGTTCTCGTTGATGACCCCGGCTTCCAGCGCCGCCAGCGCCACCACCATCTTGAAGGTTGACCCCGGGGAGTATTGCCCTGACAGCGAGCGGTCCAGCAACGGCGTGCGGGGGTTGTCGATCAGCATATTCCAGTCTTTCGTGCTGAGCCGCCCGGAAAACAGGTTCGGGTCAAAGGTCGGTGAAGAGACGAGGGTTTTCACCGCCCCTGTCTTGATGTCCAGCACCACCACAGAGCCGGTTTCAGGGGGCACCACCCGCCCTTCGGAATCCTCAAATGCCGAGCTTTGGCCATCGGATAAAATCCGTTTCAGCTCATCATCACGCTCAAGCGCGGATTGCACCCGAGGTGTCGCCAGTTCAAGCGGCTTGTTCTGGCCCTTTTTCAGGGTTTCGATGGCATGAAGCTGATCATCCATATTAATGGTCAGGGTCAAGTCCTGGCCGGAGGACGGCTGTTCATCAACCGCGGTGCTGATCGGCCGCCCCACGGCATTGACCAGAATCCGCTCACGCCCCGG
>JAGWAQ010000053.1 GCA_021296375.1 Alphaproteobacteria bacterium | reverse complement strand
ATCCACCTGAAGTCATCCTTAACAAGAGATAGGGACAGACCGGATGAAACGTGATGAACCCCGCCTCTCTCAGCCATTGTAAGAGAGGAAAGTTAATAAAAAGTTAAGTCTTGAAATTTAATTTGACGCCGTCTTCACCAGCATCCGCGCCATCATCAGCGCCAGCACCGCCCCGATCAGCTGGGCGATGATGAAGGGGCCGGTGTCACCAATATGAATGCCGGCGAATGTGTCCGAAAAACTGCGGGCGATCGTCACCGCCGGATTGGCAAAACTGGTCGAGGCGGTGAACCAATAGGCGGCGGTGATGTAAAGCCCCACCAGCATCGGCACCTGTTTTGGGCGGTGGGAAAGGCCAAGCAGGATCGTCATCACCAGCCCGAAGGTCGCCACCACTTCCGCGAAATATTGCGCCAGCCCCGTGCGGGGGTTTTGCGACAGTTGCATGACCGGCAATTCAAACATCACATGGGCAAGCCAGGCGCCGATCACCCCGCCGGCTATCTGGGCAAGGATAAACAGCAGGGCGGCGTTCAGCGCGATGTCTTTTTTCAAAAGAAAGACAAACGTCACCGCCGGGTTGAAATGGGCGCCGGACAACGGGCCGAAAATCGTGATCAGCACCACCAGGATGGCCCCCGTGGCGATGGTATTGCCCAGCAATGCCACCGCGTCATTCCCCGCCGCCAGATTGGCCGCCATGATGCCGGAGCCCACCACCGTCATCACCAGCATTAATGTTCCCAGAAATTCAGCCCATAAATCCCGCCGCATTACTTGACCTTTCTGCTCATATTCTTTCCGATGACGTTTTTAACGTCTTCATCCAGTTTAAGCTGGCGTCGGTATCGCCGCCAGAAGGTTTGTATTCAGCCCCAAGGGGGCGGCTGTACCCCCGCGCCTTGAGGTGATCAAAAATCGCAGCAAAATCCACCTCGCCTTCATCGGGCGCGCCGCGATGCGGCACCCCGGCGAACTGGAAATGCCCCATCGCCTCGAACGCCTGATCAAGATGGCGGATGATGGCCTCTTCCATGCGGGCCCCTTCCATGCGGGCAATATGATAGGCGTCCACCATGATCTTCAGGTTGGGGGCGGCGACGTCTTCAACGACATCCAGCGCCTGGCTGATGCGGTTTAAAAAATACCCCGGAACATCGATCGTATTGATCGGCTCAATCAGGATCGTCAGGTCATGGGGCGCGGCCTTGTGGCAGGCTTCGGCAAGGTTTTGGCAAAACGCCTGATGGGCGGCAGGCCCGTCGGCAATCCCCGCCATCACGTGGATCGCCCTGGCGTCAATCGCGGCGGCATAGGCAATCGCCTCATCAATCGCCGCCTGCGCCGCCGACGCGTCATCAAGCGCGGTCAGGCCAAATCCAGCACCTTTCGGCGTATTCAGCCCCAGCATCTCAAGCCCTGTTTCGGTCAGCGCGGCGCGGGTATCCTCAGGCGGGGTGGCGTAAGGCCAATGGCATTCCACCGCATCAAACCCGGCATTTTTAGCGGCATGGATCGCTTGCGGCAACGGCAACTCGGCCCAGAGGAACCCCAGATTGGCGGAAAACAACGTCATGAGATGCGCTCAAATCTGTCAACACCATCGGTGGTGGTTTTGACAAATTCCCCCAACGCCACCAGATGATTGAGATGCGCCCGGGCTTCGCCAGCGGCGAAATAAACCTCATGGGGGCCAAAGACTCGCCCGAACAGCACATCCAGCGCCGCCGCGGTGGTCATCGGCCCTGTTGCCGCCGCCGCGCGCAATTGGTCCAGCCGCTGGTGGTGATGCCGCACAAGTTCCGCCGCCCGGGCAGGACCATCGGTAAATGGCCAGTCATGGCCAGGCAAAACAAGAGTCTCCGCCGTAATGACGCCCTCTATATCCGCAAGATAGTCGAGATAGGGGCCGAGCTGATCATGATCAAGCTTGCGCAGATCTGCCGAAACATTGGGGGAGATGCGCGGCAGAAGAAAATCCACCGCCAGGTAAATATCGCGGCTCCTGTCATAAAGGCTGATATGGCCAGAGCTGTGCCCGGCGTCGATCCGAACCTGCCATTCGCCGTCGCGACTGGTGATGACGTCACCATCATCAAGCGTGATTATATCGGGCAATGGCGCGACATGGCGACGGTAACGGCCGGGGTCCGCGCGGGCAATGGCAATGGTTTCCTCATCAAAACCATGGGCGGTGTAGACGCTTTCCATCAACTTGGCGAAGTCCTCCGGCTCATGATTATAGAGCCAGTGGGCATGGTCAATTTCATCGGCGGAGGAGAAAACCGTGGCCCCTGTTTTCTCCGCAAGAGGGCCCGCATAGCCGATATGGTCAACGTGATGATGGCTTGCAATGATGCGTTCAACCGGCTTGCCGTTGAGCGGCCCTGCCAGCAAATCATCCCAATGCGCCGCCGTCGCGTCATCCTTGAGGCCGGTGTCGATAACGGTCCAGCTGTCGCCTTGATCAAACAGATAAAGGTTGATGTGATTGAGCCGAAACGGCAGGTCAAACCGCGCCCAGTAAACGTCACTCGCCAGTTGGACAAGCTGCCCGTGGTGCGGAAGTTCAAGTTCAGCGCGAGTCATCAAACGGCCTTTAACACAAGTGTATTATTTTTTAGGCGAAGGTGTTTCAACAGGTCCGCCGTGGTCAGCCCAGGTCGAAAAGCCTTCCTTCAGATGCGACGCCTCAAACCCCATGTCCTGCAATGTCGCCACGGTCAGGGCTGATCGCCAGCCCGAGGCGCAATGGAAGACATAGCGTTTGCCCGGCTGGTCAAACACCTCTTTATGATAGGGGCTTTCGGGATCAACCCAGAACTCCACCATCCCGCGGGGGGCGTGGACCGACCCCGGAATATAGCCGTTTTGACGTTCCCGAATATCGCGGATATCCACCACCACCACATTGTCATCATCGAGCATGGTGATCAGCTCCGCGGTTTCGACTTCCGTGATGCGGGCGCGGGCCTCGGCAACCATGGCGGCGGCGGTTGTTTTGAGTGGCGGCATAGTGACCTCGATGACAAGGGCTGGATTAAAGGGGCTTCATCAATCTTATTATTGACCTCAAATTGGCTTGGATGCAACAATCATGACGACGTTAAACCCAACGTCACGGCCTTTATTCAGACCTGCCGTGGCGACGAAAGGATAGCCTTATGAACAGCCAACCTCTTGCCCTTGTAACCGGCGGTGCCCAAGGCATCGGCTACGCCTGTGCCGAAGCCCTGATGGCCGATGGCGCCCGCATTATTCTGGCCGATATCAACGAAGACGGCGTGATGGCGGCGGCGGAAAAGCTTGGCAACGGCACCGTTGGCATGGCTTGTGATATGGGCAAGGTTGATCAGGTCAACGCCATGTTTGACGCGATTGACGCTGAGCACGGGCCGATCTCCATTCTTGTCAATAACGCCGGCGTCGCCATGCCCGGGGATATGCTGGACACGGATATCGCTGATTTCCAGCGCGTTATTGACATCAACCTGACGGGGGTCTTCCTGTCCATTCAGCGGGCGGCGAAATCCATGATCGCGGCAGGCATCGAAGGCGCGATCGTCAACATGTCCTCGATCAACGCGGTGGTCTCCATCCCTTCCATTCCTGCTTATTGCGCGTCAAAAGGCGGGGTCAACCAGTTGACAAAATCAACCTCCCTTGCGCTCGCGCCGCATAACATTCGCGTCAACGCCGTCGGGCCCGGGTCGATTGATACCGATATGCTGGCTGGGGTGAACGCCAACCCCGACGCCATGAAGATGGTGATGTCCCGAACCCCCCTCAAGCGCATTGGCACGACCAAGGAAATCGCTGATGTTGTGGCTTTCCTTGCCAGCAGCAAAGCGTCCTATGTTACGGGCGAAACCATTTATGTTGATGGCGGCCGTCTGGGCATGAACTACACCTGCTAGTTATGGGCACTGATTATGGACACTGGTTATGGGCACTGATTATGGGCAACAGCGAGTCGCCCACCCGCCCCCGGCTTTCGTCAGCCTGAAGCCCTCATAGGTTCGCCCTGATCAGCCCTATGCCCCGGAGGTGATGCCATGCGAACATTGAAAACCATCCACACCCTGTCTTGCCATGCTGAAGGCGAGGTGGGGGATGTGATTATCGGCGGCGTCACCCCGCCGCGCGGCAAGACGGTTGCTGAAATGCGCGATGACATTGAGCGCGACGGCCGCTTGCGGAACTTCATGTTGAACGAACCGCGTGGCGGCGTCTTCCGCCATGTCAATCTGCTGGTGCCGCCAAGCCACCCCGAGGCTGACGCCGGGTTCATCATCATGGAACCGGAATACTGCCC
Organism: Alphaproteobacteria bacterium; assembly: GCA_021296375.1. GTDB lineage: Bacteria > Pseudomonadota > Alphaproteobacteria > Puniceispirillales > UBA1172 > JAGWAQ01. Next base: position 5,448 of record JAGWAQ010000053.1, on the reverse strand, counting down.
CCTGATGTCGGGGTCAAATTCGATTTGCGTGGCGACAGTTTTGCTCGACAGCGGCATCATCCCCATGCAGGAACCTGTCACCCACCTGACCCTCGAGGCCCCGGGCGGCTTGATCAAGGTCCGCGCGGACTGCGCCAACGGCAAGGCTGAACGTATCCATATCCGCAACATGCCAAGCTTCATGCAACTGTCGGGGGCAACACTGGATGTCCCCGGCCTTGGCGCCATCACCATCGACACCGCCTTCGGGGGGGATAGTTTTGTGGTGGTTGACGCGGCCGCCCTGGGGGTTGAGCTGATCGCCGAGAACGCCCGCAAACTGGCGGAGACCGGCGTCGCCATCACCCGCGCGGCGAATGCGCAAATGACGTTCCGCCATCCCGATTTCCCCAACATGCCGCATTTTTCCTTCTGCCTTTTCGCGGGTCCCGTTGCCCGTGACGGCAACTGCCTGACGGCGCGATCCGCGGTTGCTATTGAGCCGGGAAAAATCGATCGCTCCCCCACCGGCACGGCGGTATCCGCCCGCATGGCGATCCTTCATGCCAAAGGCGAGATGAACGAGGGTGATGTGCTTAAAGCCCATTCGATTATCGATTCTGTTTTTGAAGGCCGCATCACCGCCACCACCACCGTCGGCGAGCACCCCGCTATCGTGCCGGAAATTTCAGGTCGCGGGTGGATCACGGGCAGTCACCACCACATGCTGGACCCTGATGACCCTTACCCTGAAGGCTATCGCTTGTCGGATACATGGGGCTTGTAGGAAACACCATCGGCCCTAAAAATCCGCTTTTCTTCTGAAAAAACCCCATGTAAATTGTCTACATGGTCGATGGCGTCGGCCATGGCCTCGCGGTAATGCGCAGGCCTGTTACACGAAATTGTAACGCATCCTGTACGCCCGGATGAATTTCCGGGCGCGTCCTCCTTCCGCCCGGGGAAGAAAGGATCAGACGATGCAACGTCCTCAAACCATGTCTCTTCATAATGGCGATAAAGCGCCCCTGCCCTTCAGCAATGCGGAATATGAACACCGCCTGTCGGGGCTTCGGTCAATCATGTCCGGCCTTGGGCTTGACGCCGTGGTGCTGACCTCGATGCATAATATTGCCTATTATACCGGTTTTCTGTATTGCGCTTTTGGCCGCCCTTACGCGGCGGTGGTGACGGCAGGCCAGGTGACGACGGTATCAGCAGGGATCGACGCGGGTCAACCGTGGCGCCGCTGTTACGGGGAGAACATTATCTACACCGACTGGCAGCGCAACAATTACTTCCACGCGATCAAAACCCTGCTGCCGTCCTGCGCCCGCATGGGGATTGAACATGACCATATGCCGCTGGCCACCCACGCCATGCTGACGTCATGTTTTGATGGCACCGAGATGGTGGATATCGCGGCCGCGACCATGACCCAGCGGATGATCAAGTCCGATGCGGAAATCGCCCTTATCACCGCGGGCGCGAATACAGCTGATATTGGCGGCGAAGCAATCCGTGATGCGATCAAGCTCGGCGCCCGGGAAATCGACGTCGCCATGGCAGGGCGTGACGCCATGGAGCTGGAAATCGCCCGCCGCTTTCCAGGCAGTGAGCTGCGTGACAGTTGGGTCTGGTTCCAGTCAGGGCTGAACACCGACGGCGCCCATAACCCCGTCACCTGCCGGGCGCTTGAGGCGGGGGATTTATTGTCGCTCAACACATTCCCGATGATCTCCGGCTATTACACCGCCCTTGAACGATCGCTTGTCATTGGCGAGCCTGATGACGCCACGTTAAAGGCCTGGGAAGCCAATGTCGCTGTTCACCGCCGCGGGCTTGAGCTGATCAAGCCTGGCGTCAGTTGCGCTGTGATCACCCGCGAGCTGAACGAGATGTTCGCGGAATTGGGCTATCTTGAGTACCGCAGTTTTGGCTATGGCCATTCCTTCGGGGTGCTGAGCCATTATTACGGCCGTGAGGCGGGGCTTGAGTTGCGCGAAGATATCGACACGGTGCTGGAGGAAAACATGGTGATCTCGATGGAACCCATGATCACCATTCCCGAAGGCCAACCCGGCGCCGGCGGTTACCGTGAACATGATATTCTGGTGGTGACAAAAGACAGCGCCACCAACATCACGGGCTTCCCCTTCGGGCCGGAGCATAACATCATCGCCGCGTGACAAGCTGATGACGTTATCCCCCCTTCATTAAGGGGCCAAAACTATAAAGGGGCCTGCAGGCCCCTTTATTTATGCCCGAAATTTTTATGCCCCGAATTTTTATGCCAAAAATACCCCGGGGTGATCACCATGACCACTTCAGGTTGACATGGACCCGGGTGTCACGGTCAAACGACGCGAACTGCTTGTCATCCGTCATGCCGGCAGGGGCGTAAAGCGACGCATCAAGAGTCACGGCGTCGGCGATACGGCGGGTCATGCTGGCGGTCATGGTGCGGGAGGAGTAATCGAGATCATAACTGCTGATCAGGCGCAATTGCGTGTCATCGACATCATTAAGCGCCAGGCTCGCCCCTACAAAGACATCATCCTGAAACCCGCTGGCGGCGGTTTCCTTGCGGCTGTCGCGGGCGTATTCCGTGAACAGGGCCAGATCACCATTGCTGTCCATCACCCCGTAAAGCGTGTGTTCAACCCCGATGATGCCGGCGGTGTAATCTTCCGCCACGGTATTGGCGTTAAGCTGTTTGGTGCGTCGGATGACCTCGCCCTTAAAGCTGGTCTCGCCGTAAATCCACTGCAGATCAAGGCCGGTCTGGGTGATGTCATGGTAAAGCGGAACAAAATTGAACCCGTCCATCACCATCCCCGGGCTGCGGCTGATGCCCTTGAAATAGCTCAGGCCGTAATCAATATCCCCGGCATAGCCGGAATAACGCAAGGCCAGGTTCGGCTCGTCTTTATCCGTGCCGGTCTGAAAGCGGCTGGTGTCGGGCTTCAAGGGCAGAGGCGTGCGGTGACGCGAGCGGGCATCGCCATAACGGTTTTCAACGAAATGCGGCATGACATAGACTTCCGCATCACCGGGGCCAATCGGCGCGCCAAGACGAACCATTGGCATGCCTTGCTTGACGCCGGATTGCAGCCCCATGGTGTAATCCTTGGTGTTGATGATATCCACCAGATTGACGGCTTCGTTCTTGCCCCAGAACACCGTCGTCGTGCCAGCCAGCATTTCAACCCCGCCGAGATCGGTGATGAAATAGCCTTCTTTCAGGTCAGCGTATTGCTGCCCCCGCCGCGGCGTCACCAGCCGGGGTTCAATGACAATTTCATAATCATCCCCCAAAACAATCATCTGGGGGGTGACGGTCAATGCCGCCATGACATCATCCTGGCTGGCGTATTTCTGTTTCCGCGGGAACGCGTCAACCGTCAGTTCAACCGATCCATATTGCTCGATCTCAACTTCGGACAGAGGGTCAGCACCAGCGGTCACGGTGGTGATCACCGCAGCCGCCACTACCGCCGAAAAGAAAGGTTTATTGATCATGGCAATTAACGGGCCACCTTGGGCAGGGCTTTCGGTTCAAACGTCTTCGGGCTGATGCCGGCGTTAAACGTGTATTCATCCCATTGCAGGGTGGTGGATTTGCCGGTCTGGACGTTTTGCATATCCATCACATGGGCGCGCCAGAACTGGCCGAGGTACTGGCGGTAATCCGCAAAAACGAGGTTTTTCTCAAGATCGCCACGACGGTTGTAAAACTCGATTTTATAGGTGCGGTATTCCTCCATGTCGATATAGGCGACACGTTTGGAATAGCCGGATTTCTTGTTCTTGGGGGTGATCTCGACTTTCGCGCACATCAGGGCTTCATCCCCGGGGCAAGGCAGGTCTTCGATCCACATGTAGCTGTTGTCGTTGATTTCTTCTGCCCCGAGGTCTTCATAGGAAAATTCCGACGACACAAACTTGCCGGTGCGGTTGGAGGAGGAAATGCGCTTGACCCGCTTCAAGGCCGGCAGGAACAACCACTGATTGTCATCATTAGGTTCAATATTGGAATGCGTCAGAAGAGCCGTGCCGCGCACATCACGCGGCTTGGTGAAGACGATGACGCTTTTGTCGCCAACCGAAGGGTCGGATTCCTCAAGCGTCATGGTTTTGAACTCACGGACACTTTCCTTGCCGGCTTTGTTTTTCAAGACCATCTGGCCAACGACCTCGAAATCACCCCAACCGTTGTCACGGTCACTTTGTTCGGTGGCGATGGCGAGGCCCTTTTCAGCCGAAGCAAAGGCCGGGCTGATGGCAAGAGTCGCGGGAACAGCCAGGGCCAGCAGAGCAATAGCGGCGGTGGCGGCAGAAGACGGGCGGAAAGTTTTCATTTTATCAATCCATATCAACAGAGGTGGCAGGAAGAGGAAGTCAACAATCAGCGCAAAGCTGAGGGTCACGGCGGTAAGACGGGCGAGATCACGGTTCACCGCAAAACCCGACATCCCGAGAATAAAGAAGCCCAGCACAAGGCCGATGGTGGTCACGGTCAAGGCCATGCCGACCGATTTAAACGCATATCGAACGGCGTTTTCTGCTGTTTCCCCGCGCTTTTTCGCCTCGGCGTATTTCAGCATGAAATGGACCGTGTCATCGACAACAATCCCCAGCGTCATGGCCACCACCACGGAGACCGCAAGCGTCACGGTGCCGACCCCAAACCCCCAAAGCCCGAAGGCCATGGCCGCTGGCACGAGGTTAGGCACAAGGCTGATGATCCCCAGTTTTACATCACGCAGCACAAACAGGATGATCAGGGAAATAAACACCAGCGCCAATAATGTTCCTTGCAGCATGGCCGGCACATCACGCGCCGAGATCATGGTGTAGACATGGGTTTGTCCTGTCACCGGCGTCGCCAGTTCAGGGGCGTTGGCGGCAAACCAGTCCTGAATACGGCCATCAAGCGCGATCATCGCCGCCGTCGTGGTGTTCGGGATATAGGCCGTCACGCGAATGGCCGAACGATCAATATTGATCTGATCCGTCAGATCCATGCCATAGCCAAGCGAAAGCTCATAAAGGAAAAGATATTGCGAGACCTCCTCGTCGCTATCAGGCAAACGGTAGAACTCCTCGCGATCCGCGTTCATGCTTTTATTCAGCTGCTTGACGATATCGCTGACGGACCGGACGTTGCTGATCTCAGGTTGGTCCCGCAGAAACTCGGTGAACGCTTCAACCTTCTTCAGGTAATCAACAGAATTGATGCCGCTATCGACATCGGTTTCCAGGGCATATTCAAGCACGTTCAACCCGCCGAGATTATTTTCAAAATAATCCGTCGCCTGGCGCATTTCATAACGCTCGTCAAAATAACGCAGGAAGTCATCTTCAAGCTTGATCTGGGAAATCCCCGCGGCAAAGGCCAGGATGATCATCGGGAAGCCGATCAGCAACCGCCGCTGATGACGGATGACAAATTCGCTGAACCGGCGC
>JAGWAQ010000052.1 GCA_021296375.1 Alphaproteobacteria bacterium | reverse complement strand
AATCCGGTAAATTTGTCGGTGAGCTGATCCCGATCCGCCGTGCTGGTGAAATCGGTCTTGCGCGCCCTGAAGACATTGACCTGATGGACGTGTCGCCAAAGCAGCTTGTGTCGGTTGCCGCCGCGCTCATCCCGTTCCTGGAAAACGATGACGCGAACCGCGCGCTCATGGGGTCGAACATGCAGCGTCAGGCGGTGCCGCTTGTTAAGGCGGAAGCCCCGCTTGTCGGCACGGGCATGGAAGCGGTGGTGGCGCGCGACAGTGGCGTGACCATCGTTGCCCGTCGTTCCGGTGTGGTTGACCAGGTGGACGCCACCCGTATCGTTGTTCGGGCCACCGAAACCGATGAAAACGACGTCTCGCCGGTGGATATCTACTCGCTCCTGAAGTTCCAGCGTTCCAACCAGAACACCTGCATCACCCAGCGTCCGCTGGTTAAGGTTGGTGATGTCATCAATGCTGGTGATATCATGGCCGATGGCCCGTCAACCGAAGACGGTGAACTGGCGCTCGGTCGCAATGTGCTGGTCGCGTTCATGCCATGGAACGGCTACAACTTTGAGGATTCAATCCTGATCTCCGAGCGCATCGTTAAAGATGACGTCTTCACCTCCATTCATATTGAAGAATATGAAATCATGGCGCGTGACACCAAGCTCGGGATGGAAGAGATCACCCGCGATATTCCCAATGTTGGTGAAGAAGCCCTCAAGAACCTTGATGAAGCGGGCATGATTTATGTCGGTGCTGAAGTGAAGTCTGGCGATATCCTCGTCGGTAAGGTGACGCCAAAAGGTGAAACCCCGATGACGCCGGAAGAAAAGCTCCTGCGCGCCATCTTTGGTGAAAAGGCATCCGATGTTCGCGACACCTCGCTGAAGGTTCCGCCCGGGGGGTCCGGCACTGTTGTTGAAGTGCGTGTTTTCTCCCGCCGCGGGGTCGATAAAGATGAACGTGCCCGCGCCATTGAACGGTTTGAAATCGAACGTCTGGCAAAAGACCGTGATGACGAGCGTGAAATTCTGGAACGTGGTTTCTACGGCAAGCTGCACGACATGCTGACCGGCATGACGGTTGTCTCTGGGCCAAAAGGCATCAAGGCGGACACCAAGATCACCGCCGCCATTCTGGAAGATCTGCCGCGCTCCAGCTGGGCTGAGATTGCGGTCAAGAACGACAGCCGCCAGAAGGCCATCGAAGCGCAGATCGCCAATTTTGAGCATTCGATCAAAACCCTTGAAGCGCGCTTTAACGACAAGGTCGACAAGCTCCAGCGTGGTGATGAGCTGCTGCCGGGCGTCATGAAGATGGTCAAGGTCTTCGTCGCGGTCAAGCGCAAGCTCCAGCCGGGGGATAAAATGGCCGGTCGTCACGGCAACAAGGGGGTCATCTCCCGCATTCTGCCGGTCGAAGACATGCCGTATCTCGAAGACGGGACGCCTGTTGATATCGTGCTGAACCCTCTTGGGGTGCCGTCACGAATGAACGTCGGTCAGATTCTCGAAACCCACCTTGGCTGGGCTTCGGCGGGGCTTGGCAAGCAGATCGGCGCAGCCGCTGAAGCGGCGGCCCGCAACGGCAAGACCGATGATCTGCGCAAGCAGCTGAAGGCGGTTTATCCAAAGGCCCAGTTCGAAGGTGAAGTCGAGGGCATGGATGACAGTCAGGTTATCGAGCAGGGCAAGATCCTTGGTCGCGGGGTGCCGATGGGCACGCCGGTATTTGACGGCGCGGTTGAGGCCGATGTCCGCAACCTCCTGACCCATGCCGGGCTGAGTGAAACCGGCCAGGAATGGCTGACGGACGGCCGCACGGGTGAGGTCTTCGACCGTCCTGTGACCGTTGGTTACATCTACATGCTGAAACTGCATCACCTTGTTGATGACAAGATTCACGCCCGTTCGATCGGTCCCTACTCACTGGTCACCCAGCAGCCGCTTGGGGGTAAAGCCCAGTTTGGTGGCCAGCGCTTTGGTGAGATGGAGGTCTGGGCGCTGGAAGCCTATGGCGCCGCCTACACCTTGCAGGAAATGCTGACGGTTAAGTCCGATGACGTTTCCGGTCGAACAAAAGTCTATGAAGCCATCGTCCGTGGCGATGACGATTTTGAAGCCGGTATTCCGGAATCCTTTAACGTCCTCGTTAAAGAATTGCGGTCACTTGGCCTCAATGTCGATCTTCACGAATCCGAATATTAAATCAGGGAGCCGAACATGAATGAGTTGATGAATCCTTTTGGCCAGGCGCCAAGCTCACAAAGCTTCGACAAAATCAAAATTTCGATCGCTTCCCCGGAACGTATTCGGTCGTGGTCTTTCGGTGAGATCAAAAAGCCGGAAACGATCAACTACCGCACGTTCAAGCCGGAAAAAGACGGCCTGTTCTGCGCCCGTATCTTCGGCCCTGTGCGTGATTACGAATGCCTGTGCGGCAAGTACAAGCGGATGAGGTATCGCGGCATCGTCTGTGAAAAATGTGGCGTTGAAGTGACCTTGTCCAAAGTTCGCCGTGAACGCATGGGTCATATTGAGCTGGCGTCACCGGTGGCGCATATCTGGTTCCTGAAATCCCTGCCATCCCGCATCGGGCTTCTGGTCGACATGACCTTGAAGGATCTCGAACGGGTGCTGTATTTCGAAAACTTCGTTGTCATCGAGCCGGGGCTGTCGCCGTTGACCAAAGGCCAGATGCTGACGGAAAGCGAATATTACGACGCCCTTGATGAATATGGCGATGATGCGTTTGAAGCCGGTATCGGTGCGGAAGCTATCAAGAAAATTCTCGAAGACATCGACCTTGAAAGCGAGCGCGAAACCGTTCGCGAAGAGCTGCGTGAAACCGGCTCCGAAGCCAAGCGCAAGAAGCTGGTCAAGCGCCTCAAGCTGATCGACGCCTTCCTCGCGTCCGGCGGTCGTCCGGAATGGATGATCCTTGACGTCGTGCCGGTTATTCCGCCGGAACTTCGCCCTCTGGTGCCGCTTGATGGTGGCCGTTTCGCAACCTCTGACCTGAACGATCTGTACCGCCGGGTCATCAACCGCAACAACCGTCTGAAGCGTCTGATTGAACTGCGCGCGCCGGACATCATTGTGCGGAACGAAAAGCGTATGCTGCAGGAATCCGTCGATGCCCTGTTTGATAATGGTCGTCGTGGCCGTTTGATCACCGGCGTCAACAAGCGCCCCCTGAAATCGCTGTCGGATATGCTGAAAGGCAAGCAAGGCCGGTTCCGTCAGAACCTGCTTGGCAAGCGTGTCGATTACTCCGGCCGTTCGGTGATTGTTGTCGGCCCTGAGCTGAAGCTCCACCAGTGTGGCCTGCCGAAGAAAATGGCGCTTGAGCTGTTCAAGCCGTTCATTTACTCGCGCCTTGAGCTTTATGGCTATTCCACCACGGTCAAGGCCGCCAAGCGGATGGTCGAAAAGGAACGTCCTGAAGTATGGGATATCCTCGAAGAAGTTATCCGTGAACACCCGGTCATGCTGAACCGTGCGCCGACCTTGCACCGCCTTGGTATTCAGGCGTTTGAACCGGTGCTGGTTGAAGGCAAGGCGATCCAGCTGCACCCGCTGGTCTGCACCGCCTTTAACGCGGATTTCGACGGTGATCAGATGGCCGTTCACGTGCCGCTGTCGCTCGAAGCCCAGCTCGAAGCGCGGGTGCTGATGATGTCCACCAACAACATCCTGAGCCCCGCCAACGGCAAGCCGATCATCGTGCCTTCGCAGGATATTATCCTTGGCCTTTACTACCAGACCCTTATTCGTGAAGGCGAGAAGGGCGAAGGCATGATCTTTGGTTCACCTGAAGAAGCGATGCTGGCCTATGACGCTGGCCACGTTTCCCTGCAGGCAAAGGTCAAGGTGCGTATCCACACCTGGGAAGGTGAAGAGCGCGCCTATAAAGTGGTCGAAACCTCACCGGGGCGGGCGCAACTGGCCAATATCGTCCCTGACAGTTCCTCCGTGCCGTTTGAGCAGGTCAACAAGCTGATGACCAAGAAGGAAATTTCAGCGGTAATCGACTATGTCTACCGTTACTGTGGCCAGAAAGAGACCGTCATTTTCTGTGACCGTCTGATGGCCATGGGCTTCAAGAAAGCCTGTGAAGCCGGCATTTCCTTCGGTATCGATGACCTGACGACACCTGACCTCAAGTTCAAACTGGTGGATGAGGCTGAAGCCGAAGTGAAGAACTTCGAACAGCAGTACCAGGATGGCCTGATCACCCAGGGTGAGAAATACAACAAGGTCGTTGACGTCTGGTCACGCTGCACCGATCAGGTGGCGGATGAGATGATGAAAAACATCTCCACCATCACCCCGGGTGAGCCGGTCAACTCTGTTTACATGATGGCCCATTCCGGGGCGCGTGGTTCCGCCGCCCAGATCAAGCAGCTTGCGGGGATGCGGGGGCTGATGGCCAAGCCGTCAGGTGAGATCATCGAAACCCCGATCATCTCGTCCTTCAAAGAAGGGCTGAACGTGCTGGAATACTTCAACTCCACCCACGGGGCCCGTAAGGGCCTTGCGGATACGGCGTTGAAGACCGCGAACTCCGGTTACCTGACCCGTCGTCTGGTTGACGTCGCCCAGGACAGCATCATCACTGAAATTGATTGTGGCTCTGAAAACGGCCTGACCATTCGCCCGGTGATTGATTCCGGTGAAGTGGTGGACAGCATCGGTGAACGTGTTCTTGGCCGGACCGCGGCTGAAGACATTATCGCCCTCAGCTCCGATGATGTGATTGTCAAAAAAGGCATGATCATCAACGAAGAAGATGTCGAGAAGATCGAAAACGAAGGGATCGATTCGATCCTGATCCGCTCCGTGCTGACCTGTAACGCCAAAGTCGGGGTCTGTGGCGCGTGCTACGGCCGTGATCTGGCGCGGGGGACCCCGGTGAATATCGGTGAAGCGGTTGGCGTTATCGCCGCCCAGTCGATCGGTGAACCCGGCACCCAGCTGACCATGCGGACCTTCCACATTGGTGGTGCCGCACAGCGTGGGGCTGAACAGTCCAGCATCGAAGCGCCGATTGACGGCATCATCAAGCTCGAAGACGCGGCACTGGTGATGGGGCCTGATGGCAAGAACATCGTCCGCAACCGTTACACTGATCTTCTTCTGACGGATGACCAGGGCCGTGAACGCTCGCGTTACCGCCTGCAGTATGGCGCCAAGATGTATTTCAACGATGGCGATAAAGTCACCGCGGGCACCCGTCTGGTGGAATGGGATCCGTACACGATTCCAATCATTGCCGAAGTTAAGGGTAACGTGAATTACGTTGATCTTGTCGATGGCGTGTCCATGCGTGAAGTGACGGATGAAGAAACCGGCATTTCCAACCGTGAAGTGATTGACTGGAAATCCCAGGCCAAGGGTAAGGATCTGCGTCCTCGCCTGACCATGCGTGACAGCAAGGGTGAGGTGATCGAGCTGGAATCCGGCCTTGAGGCCCGTTACTTCCTGTCGGTTTCGGCCATTCTTTCGGTTGAAAACGGCGCAGAAGTTCAGGCTGGTGAAGTGCTGGCGCGTATTCCGCGGGAATCCTCAAAGACCCGTGATATTACTGGTGGTTTGCCACGGGTGGCGGAACTGTTTGAAGCCCGCATGCCAAAAGACTTCGCGATCATCAGTGAAACCGATGGCCGGGTTGAGTTCGGGGCTGATTACAAGACCAAGCGCCGGATTCGCGTTGTGCCACTGGATGACGAAACCGCTGCCGTGGAATACATGATTCCAAAAGGCAAGCTGCTTGCTGTTCAGGAAGGCGATGTCATCCGCCGTGGTGATCTCTTGCTTGATGGCAACCCTGTGCCGCATGACATTCTGAACATCCTCGGGGTCGAAGCCCTGGCCGAATATCTGGTCAAGGAAATTCAGGACGTTTATCGTCTGCAGGGCGTGAAGATCAACGACAAGCATATCGAAGTGATCGTCCGCCAGATGCTGCAGAAGGTCGAGGTTACGGATGCCGGCGACACCACCTTGCTGGTCGGTGAGCAGGTTGACCGCGAGGAATTCGAGGAAGCCAATGCTATTGCTGAAAAAGAAGGCGTTGCGCTGGCCAAGGGCAGCCCTGTTCTGCTCGGAATCACCAAAGCGTCACTGCAGACACGGTCCTTTATTTCCGCCGCGTCGTTCCAGGAAACCACCCGCGTTCTTACCGAAGCGTCGGTTTCCGGCAAGGAAGACAGCCTTGGCGGCTTGAAAGAGAACGTCATTGTCGGTCGCCTGATCCCCGCCGGGACAGGCTCTGTCATGTCACGCCTCAAGTCGATTGCCGCGGCACGGGATAAAACCCTTGCCGATGAGCGTCAGGCTGAGCTTGAGGCCGCTTCACTGGCGATGGAAGCTGAAATGGCCGCCGCCGCTGCCGAGGATTCTGACGGCGATACAGCAGACGCCGAATAACGGCGGTAAAAAAACACCTGGTTAAGGCCAGGCGGCATCAACCCCGGCTTCGGCTGGGGTTTTTGTCAAAATGAAAAATAATGGGGGAATTGTCTTTTCCCCCTTGACCAGATGGCTGGAAAACATTAATTTCCGGCCATCTTCAAAGGTTCAGGTGGTGTCCTGGGAGTTGCCCAGAACAGACACTGACGCCGAAATATGGAGTAAAACCCGGGCACCCGGGTTTCGGTTTCATCCGTAAGGATGGGTATAAACACCAAGGTGACGCTCATTTCGGGCAAATTCCTTGGACTTAAACATGATGGGAAAGAGTCTGGTATGCCGACGATTAACCAGTTGATCCGCCATGGACGTCAACGTCCTCTGGCACGAAATAAAGTTCCGGCGATGGAAGCCTGCCCGCAGAAACGCGGTGTATGCACTCGTGTTTACACGACCACGCCGAAGAAGCCGAACTCCGCTCTGCGTAAAGTTGCGCGTGTGCGTTTGACCAATGGCTTTGAAGTCACCAGCTACATTCCGGGTGAAGGCCACAACCTGCAGGAACACTCCGTTGTTCTGATCCGCGGCGGCCGCGTAAAGGATTTGCCTGGTGTTCGCTATCACATCATTCGCGGTACCCTTGACACTCAAGGTGTTGCCGACCGTCGTCAGCGTCGTTCCAAGTACGGCGCGAAACGCCCTAAGTAAAGAGGTCAAGAGATGTCACGACGTCATAGTGCAGTTAAACGCCCAGCGATGCCCGATCCCAAGTTCGGCGATGTCGTGGTGTCCAAATTCATGTCTTGCCTGATGTATGACGGCAAGCGTTCCGTTGCGGAAAAGATCGTCTACGGTGCTTTTGACAAGATTCAGGAGCGCACCGGCAACGAAGCCGTGAAGATCTTCCACGACGCGCTTGAGAACGTTCGTCCGAACCTTGAAGTTCGCTCCCGCCGTGTTGGTGGCGCGACCTATCAGGTTCCGGTTGAGGTTCGTCCTGCTCGCGCTCAGGCGCTTGCCATTCGCTGGTTGATCGATTCGTCACGCAAACGTGGTGAAAACACCATGACCGACCGTCTGAGCGCTGAGCTGCTTGACGCGTCCAACAATCGTGGTGCCGCGGTCAAGAAGCGGGAAGACACGCACAAGATGGCTGAAGCGAACCGCGCTTTCGCTCACTATCGCTGGTAAAACTAGACTTTTCGGACAGGAACGACCGTCATGGCAAGAGAATATACACTCGACCGTTACCGTAACTTCGGCATCATGGCTCACATTGATGCGGGCAAGACCACCACTTCAGAACGGATTCTTTACTACACCGGTAAATCCCACAAGATTGGTGAAGTTCACGATGGCGCCGCCACCATGGACTGGATGGAGCAGGAACAGGAACGTGGCATCACGATCACTTCTGCGGCCACCACCTGCATGTGGTTCCGCACCGAAGACGGTGACACCCCTGACGGCCCTTATGGCACTGATCCAGAAGCCGCCAAGTTCCGTTTCAACATCATTGATACCCCGGGCCACGTTGACTTCACCATTGAAGTTGAACGTTCGCTTGCTGTTCTCGATGGCGCGGTTTGCGTTCTCGATGCCAACGCCGGGGTTGAGCCACAGACCGAAACAGTTTGGCGTCAGGCCGACCGTTACGAAGTTCCACGTGTTGTGTTCGTCAACAAGATGGACAAGATCGGCGCCGATTTCTACAACTGCGTTGACATGATCAAGGATCGCACGGGCGCGATTCCCATGCCTATTCAGATGCCGATTGGCGCTGAAAGCGAATTCGCCGGCCTGATCGACCTGATCACCATGAAAGAATGGGTCTGGACCTCTGAAGATCTTGGCGCATCATGGGAGCTGAAGGACATCCGTCCGGAATTCCAGGCTAAAGCCAATGAAATGCGCGCCGCGATGATCGAGCTTGCTGTTGAGCAGGACGACGACGCGATGGAAAAGTTCTTTGAAGGCGAAGAGCCTGATGTCGACACCCTGCGCAAGCTGATCCGCAAGGGCACCCTGGCGATGGATTTTGTTCCCGTCATGTGTGGTTCCGCGTTCAAGAATAAAGGTGTTCAGCCAATGCTGAACGCGGTGATCGACTTCCTGCCTGGTCCACTTGATGTGCCGGCCTACAAAGGCTTTAAGCCAGGTGACGAAACGGAAACCCGTAACATTGAACGTCATGCTGATGACGGTCAGCCGCTTTCCGGCCTGGCCTTCAAGATCATGAACGATCCGTTTGTTGGTTCATTGACGTTTGTCCGCATCTACTCCGGTATGATGAAAAAGGGCGACAGTATCCTGAACTCCACCAAAGGCAAGAAAGAGCGCATTGGTCGTATGATGATGATGCACTCCAACAACCGTGAAGAGATCGAGGAAGCCTTTGCCGGTGACATTGTTGCACTGGCAGGCATGAAGGAAACCACCACCGGTGACACCATGAGTGATCCGCTGGACCCCGTTGTTCTCGAAACAATGACGTTCCCTGATCCGGTTATCGAGATCGCGGTTGAGCCAAACTCAAAGAACGACCAGGAAAAAATGTCCCAGGGCCTGCAGCGCCTGGCGGCTGAAGATCCGTCCTTCCGGGTTTCGACCGATCTTGAATCCGGCCAGACCATCATGAAGGGGATGGGTGAACTTCACCTCGACATCCTGATTGATCGCCTGAAGCGTGAATTCAAGGTTGAAGCGAATATTGGCGCCCCGCAGGTGGCCTATCGCGAGACCATCTCCAAGCAAGTTGAAATCGACTACACCCACAAGAAACAGTCTGGTGGTTCCGGTCAGTTCGCTCGCGTTAAAATGGTCTTCATGCCAATCGAAGAAGGCTTCACCTTTGAAAACAAGGTTGTTGGCGGTTCCGTTCCACGTGAATACGTCCCGGGTGTTGAAAAGGGCCTTCAGTCCGCTAAAGACACCGGCGTTATCGCAGGTTTCCCTGTCATTGACTTCGGGGTTGAGCTGATCGACGGCGCCAGCCACGATGTTGACTCTTCTGTTCTCGCTTTTGAAATCGCCGCTCGTGCGGCCTTCCGTGAAGCGATGCAGAAAGCGGCACCAAAACTTCTTGAACCTGTGATGAAGGTCGAGATCATCACCCCTGAAGAATACATGGGTGATATCATCGGTGACCTGAACTCACGCCGCGGTAACGTCGGCAGCATGGATCAGCGCGGTAACGCCCGTGTTGTCACATGTATGGTTCCTCTCGCCAATATGTTTGGGTACATCAACACCCTGCGCTCCATGTCACAGGGCCGGGCACAGTACTCCATGCAATTTGATCATTATGAACAAGTACCTCAGGCCGTTGCGGACGAAGTTCGCGCGAAAATGGCCTAACGGAAACACAGAACTTTAGGAGGCAAGAATGTCCAAGGAAAAGTTTGATCGCAGTAAGCCGCACGTCAACATCGGCACGATTGGCCACGTTGACCATGGCAAGACG
>JAGWAQ010000051.1 GCA_021296375.1 Alphaproteobacteria bacterium | reverse complement strand
GGCTCTGAATTCACCGACAGCGACGGGGTGGATAACCTCGCCGAGTTGCTGTCTGAAGTCGCCTCTGGCTTTTCATCCCACAAATCCAACACCGGCCAGTTTTCCGATACCGGTGAAATTGAAGTGACGTCAACGGGCAGTGGCTCCTACCCTTGGGGGATGCAGTTTACCACCACCCAGGTGAACAACCTGACCTTCAGCTTTAACGACAGTGGTGGCGGGGGGGATTCCGTCAGCAAGAGTTCGTCTTCTGTTGATTACAACCAGTTCGGCGGCTGGAACTTTGTGCGGGAATGGCGCCCCAGCGGGTCGGACTATCTGCTTCATAAAAAGACCACGGTCACCCAAACGATCTCGAGCGACGCCACTTCCGCCAGTGTCTATGCCGGTGGCGATCTGACGATTAACGCCGACAGTCTGCGCAACCGGTCAAGTGTTATTGAAGCGTCGGGCGACATGACGCTGTCGGGGACAGACCTGAACAATGAGCAGATTCAACTGCGCCAGACCGTTGAATGGAAGCTCAGCTGGGGGTCATGGACGGCAGGTCGGGGTTATGGTATCCGCAACTCCAGCTCGCCGGATTACTCATGGGAAAGCGGCAAATGTTCGACCGAAAACGGCATGGCCGACCAGAACTGTTTTGGCGAGGGTGATGCCGACCGATACCAGTTTTCCTATTCAGGTGATGCCAATATTCAGGCCGCCGGCACCCTGAACGCCACCTTCACCAATGATGTCTCAACCACCGGCGCGATCCGGGCGGGCAGCGCGTCGATCACCGCCACCAGCATTCAAAACGGTCTGCCGACAGGCTCGATCGTCAACATCACCTCAAACCAGAGCAATGCCGTCAGCTTGACGCCAAGCAACCTTGCGAACCTGAACTCGCTGTATTCCTATGACCCGTCGGGTTCCTCGCAATACCTGATCTCGGCGTCGATTTCCTTGCCGGGCCAGCAGTTGACGGTCGATCACCTGATCAATCAGCTGACGGCTGGGGCAGGCTATTCCGGCGGCTTGCCATTCCTTGCTGATCCGTTTGTCGAAAATCGCCTCTTGCGGCAGGCCTCGCTTGAAGCGACAGGCAGCAATTTCGTCCTTGAAAATGTCGAGGCCAATGACGAAGCGCAACGTGAAGCGCTCTACAACAACGCCGCTGATTTCGCCAACAGCCGCAATGATGTTGTCCTTGGCACGGCGCTCAATGAAACCCAGCTTTCGGAATTGACAGCGCCGGTCCTGTGGTACGTCACGGAAAACGTCGGCGGCAATGACGTGCTGGTGCCAACGCTTTATCTGCCTACGGTGGAAAATCTTGAGATTTCCCCGATTGGTGAGATTGTGGCGGAAAACAATCTTGTCCTTCAGGCCGAAGAGACCATCACCAACACCGGGTCAATCGAAGCGGGCGGCACGGTCGTTCTGCAGGCCCAGGACATCACCAACGAAACCCTCAGGACACGCGGGTTCGCCCAGACCGGTTCCGGGGAAGTCGGGTTTGACACCGCCGCCGGCACCGCCAGCATTGAGGGCGGCACGGTGGTGCTGGTCGCCGATAGTGAAGATGGCGAGCGCGGCAATATCACCAACACCGGCGGTGCCATCACCGGCACCGATGCCGAAGGCCGGGTCATCATCAGCGCCAGTGGTGATGTGGTGAACCAGGCGCTGGTGGTCCAGGCGGTCGAGGATGTTGAGGTTGGCAATCTCGGCAAGACCCTCGGCAAGTCCGACTACACCATCCGTGATGAATATGTCTCCGGCACCATTGGCGGGGCGGGCAATGTCACCATCTTGTCTGAAGGCGAAGTCTTCAACACCGCCTCGGCGATCAATGCCAATGGCGATATCCTGATCTCCGCCACCGAAGGCTTCACCCAGACCAATCTTTCCGACACCTTTGTGGTGGAAGACAGCGTCAATGTTGGTGGCGGCTCCTCTTCTTCAAGCAGCTCGTCGGCCTCGTCCACCGGCGAAGGGTACCGCCAGGAAAACAATGCCCAGGCCAGCGCTTCGGCGTCAAGCAATGTGGTGTCCGGCTCCTACCGTGAAGGCTTTGTCAATCAGTCGGCGTCGGTCAGTGGCGCCAATGTGACGATCTATTCATCGGAAGGCGACATCACCTCCATCGGCTCGTCCATCAATTCATCTGGCGAAACGATTCTGTTTGCTGAAGACGGGTCGATCAGCCTTGAAGCGGCGTCGATCATCACCAATTCAGCTGATTTCGCGGTCTCCACGGGCGGCAATGCCCAGGCTTCTGCCGGTGGGTCCGGCGTTGAATACAACGCCAATGCTGAAGCCAGCGCGACGGCGGGTGTCACCGCCTCGTCGTCACAGGACGCGACCTTTATTTCCTCCACCGTCGGCGGTGAGAACGTCACCCTGATCGCTGGCGAGGATATTTCCGGCATTGGCGCGCAATTGGCGGCGGCCAATAACCTTGTCCTGGATGCTGGAAATGACGTCAGCTTTACCGCCGCCCAGGAAACGCTTGAAAGCACCAATTTCTCCGCGGGCGTGACCAGCCGTGTCTATGCCGAGGCGGGCACCACCTCATCGCAGATCGGCACGCCTGACGCCGCCGTCGGCACGGACACATCAGTGAGCGTTGGCTTCGGGGCGTCCTCGACAACCTCATCCCAGACCTCCAGCCTGTCGGCGGGGGGTAATGTTGTCGTCAATGCCGGCAATAATATTGACCTCGTCGGCACGGATCTGGCGGCGGGGCAGAACATCGCCCTGACGGCGGTGAATGATGTCACCATCGAAGCGCTGGCTGAAGAATCCAGCTCCTTCGGGGTCGGGTTTTCCGGCAGTATCGGCGCCGAATTGGGCAGCGGCGGCCTGGCGCCAACCGGTTCAGCGGCCGTTGGGGTCAGTACATCTGAAGGCACGGCGTTCCGTGAAAGCAATGTTAACGCTGGCGGCAGCTTCACCATCGACGCTGGCGGCAACGCGGAATTGACCGGCGTTAACATCAACACCGGCGGCGACACCAATATCACCGCCACCTCCGTGCTGATCGCCTCGGCGCAAGATACCTTGAATGAAACCGGCGTTGGCCTTGGCGTCAGCACCCAGGGCACTTCGGCCCTGGATTCGGCTGAAGGGGATGACCCTCCGCTGTCCTTTAACTTCAACCAGACCGATGCGGTCGTCACCACCAATCAGGCGCAGATCAACACCGGCGGCAACCTTAACGTGACGTCAACCGGCGGTGACGTGACCTTGAATTCACTTCAGGTTAACGTTGACGGCGATGCCAACCTGACGGCGGCGGAAGGCTTTGACGTAACCATTGGTGAGAACCGTGACCGTGTCGATACCGTTGGCGTCAATATTGAACTGACGGTGGAAACCGGCCTTGGCGATACCGTCTCGGGTTTGGCGGATGGCATCGCCACGGCTGTTGAAACCGGTGATGTCGGCTCTGTCGTTGGCGGCATCCCCGGGGTCAACCGTGTTGCCCAGACCATCGCCGCGATTGAAAGCGGTGACGCCACCCAGATCGCGGGCGCACTTGGCGGCCCCGTGACAGGCGGTATCGTCGGGGCGATTGACCAGTTCGCCCTTGATGGTGAGCTGTCCAATAACGCCAACCCCACAGGCACATCGGTTGGCAATGACATCCTTGATTTCACCGGCGGCAATAGCGGTGGGGGCAACACCCCAACCGTCAGCCGAAGCGGCGCCAATGACGCCCTTCAGCTCGCCCAGAATGCCCAGAGTGGTGATTTGTCCGATCTTTCCGATTTGGAAAGTATCGACGGCGATATTGATGCCCGTCTCGGCGTGACGGTGACGGAAACCAGCGCCACCACCAGCGTCGGGTCAACGGTTAATGTTCAGGGTAATCTCAACGTGACGGGCGAGAATATTAATGTCATCGGCTCTGACGTCTCGACCGTTGGCGACACCACCCTTATTGCCGAGAACACCATTAACCTTGTGGCGGGCGAGAACACTTTTGATGGCGAGACCATCGAAGCTGGCGTCACCGTCGGGTTTGACGTCATTAACCAGGACGTGCGGGTGGGGGCTGACGGTGCCTTTTCCGAGGAATCCAGCAACAGCTTCAACGAAGGCAGCCTGACGTCGGGCGGCACGTTGATCCTGCAATCCGGCGGCGACACCAACGTCCTGTCGAATAATGTCCAGGCAACGGATATCGTTGTTGATACCGGCGGTGATCTCAATGTCCAGACCTTGCAGGCGCAGCGTGACTCCCAGACTTATGCCGCCGACCTGACGGTGGAAGTCGGCATCACCGGCGACAGTGGCGCGGGTGAGGTCAACTTTGACGGCAACATCCAGTCCGGTTCAACCACCGGTCAGCAAGCCAGCCTGATCGCCACCAATGACCTGACCATCAATTCCGCCAATGATGTTAATGTCAATTCCGCGATCGTCGGGGCGGGCAATGACGCCACCATCAATGCCGAAGGTGACATCACCTTCACGGCCAATATCGACGAGACCAATGACGAAACCTTTGGCGGCGGGGCGTCGGTTTCCGTCAACCAGCAGGGTGAAGACAGCAACGGCGGCTCCGGCAGTCTTGATTTCAACTATCAGAACAACGAAGCCGATACCGTCGCTTCGCAATCGGTGCTGTTCGGCGGCAACAGCCTGACCTTGAACGCTGGCAATGACGTCACACTGGCGGATACCGCGGCGTCAGGGGATGAGATCATCATCACGGCTGAAAATGACGTCAATATCCTGACCACTCAATCGACCACCACGAATTTTGGCGTCGGCGGTAATATTGCGGTTGGCGGCTCGTCCTCAGGTGAAAGCGGTGAGGGCGAGGATTCAGGTGAGTTCGCCCTTGGCTTCAATTTCAATGACGGCGACACCGCGACGATCAATGAACAAGGCACGGTTCAGGCTGGCAGCAACCTCATCATCCAGTCGGGCGGCAACACCAATATCATCGGCTCTGACGTCTCCTCCGATGGCGACGCGACGCTTGATGTCGGGGGTGATCTGACGGTCACCACCTTGCAGGATACCGTCGACAGTATTGATGTCAGTGGCAGTATCGAAGCTTCGGGGTCATCCGAAGATGGCAGTGGCTCTGGCGGGGGGTCGCTCGAATTTGGCCTTGATCTGCAGGATTCCGCAACCTCGAACACCGTGGCGGGGATTAACGCTGGCGGCAATCTCCAGATCACCACTGGCGGCGACACCACCCTCACCGGATCCGTTGTCGAGGGCGGGACGGTTGACGTCAATATCGGCGGCGACCTGACCATCACCTCACTTCAGAATACCGCTGACAACGTGAACGTCGAACTGGCGGCAGGCACAGCTGGTGAAGACGGGGAATCCACCGGCTTTAATCTTGAAGCCGGGGTTGAGATCGCTGATGTTCAGCAGACCAATGTCATCTCCGGCATCACCGCCACCAGCGGTGACCTGAACACCAAAGTCGGCGGCACGACCTCGCTGACCGGCGCGCTCATCGCCTCGACCGCGGAAGGCGGCCAGACCAACCTGACGACCGAAAACCTGGTGGTGGCTGACCTTGGCGACGAGGTGCTGGAGGTTGATGCCGGGGTTAACCTCGGGATCGGTTCCGGCGGCGATCAATCCCTGAATGCCGGGGCCAACCTTGGCATCACCCAGGGCGATGGCACGACGGTCTCCACCATTGGCGAGGGCAATCTTGTCATCACTTCCGGCGAAGAGGTGGAGGTCAATCGTGATCTGACCCAGCTTCAGGAATTCAGCACCGATATTGATATTCAGCTTGAGGGCGATATCGAGGTTTCTCAAGATACGATCGCCGCTTCAGGTTCAGCGACGGTGGATGGCACCACGGTTGAAGGCGGGATCAGCGCCGGTGCTGACGGCCTCAACACCAACCTGAGCGTGACGGAAGGCGGGGAAGAGACGGCCGAAGACGCGACGGGTGAAGAGGAAGAATTGACCCCGGCGCAGCAAGCCCTTGCCCTTGCGCAAGCCGCGGTGGCCAATGCTGGCCAGGCTCAGGATCAGGGCCCTGTCGCCACCACTGAACAGATGAACACGATCCTCGGCCAGTTCCGTGTCGGGGCTGACGTCACGCCGGTGCAGGCGCAAGCGGCGTCAGAAAACGTTTATAATGGCGGCAATCCGGCGACCTCACCTGTGCTGGACGGCTTGAGCCCGGCGCAGAAAGTCATCGTGCTTAATCAGGCGCGGGTCTGGCTGAATTCCGAAGAACAAGTGGTCTTGGATCGGGCGATCCAGCAGATCACAACCGGCGCCGATGGCTCGCCGGTTCCCGTCGCTGATGACGACAGCTGATCAGAGGGTTGGTGATCAGAAATGTTCGGGGCGTTTGTCCCAGAAGGCGTAATGCCGCTCAAAACCGCGGGCGGCGCGCAATAGCTTTGCCTCGCTGAACGGTTTGCCCACCAGTTGCACCGACAGCGGCAGGCCATTGGCATCACGCCCGATCGGCACGACCACAACCGGCAATCCCAGAAAGTTAAACGGCCGTGTGTTGTGGCCGATGCGCTGCATCAGCGGCGCGGCTTCCGGTTTGGCGCCGATATCACTATCAGCAATTGTGGGCAGAAGAAATGGCCAGACGGGGGTGATCAGCACATCATGGTCGGTGAAGACGTGATCGATCACCTGCCGCGCCATGGTGGCGCGAAGACGCGCCAGTTTGGCTTTTTCAGCCGCGGTCGTGTAGGCGCCTGTCACCACGCGCATCACCGTTTGCTCGTTCATCGACGGGTGATGGGCGCGCACCGTATCAAGGTGGCGTTCCGCCGCTTCGCAGGCGATCAGCATCACATTGAGGATATTGGCGCGGTCCATGTCAGGGATGGTAAGGGAGGTGATCTCTGCCCCCAATCCTGCGGCATCCCTGAACACCTCTTCCGTGGCGTCAGCCACCGCCGTGTCAACGCCGGTGAGGAAATGGTCTTCAGCGCGGACGATCCGCATTCCCGCAAGGCCATCTTCCATCCCGTCCCTGAGCGGCGGCATGGTGACATCAAGCGAGGCGGGGTCACGGGGGTCATGCCCGATGATCGCGTCAAGCATAATGGCGGCGTCCTCAACACTTCGGGTCAAGGGCCCGGCGGTATCGAGGGATTCCGAAAGGGGGAAGATGCCGTGGCGGCTGACCAACCCGTGGCTGGGCTTGACCCCCACCAATCCGCAGGCGGCGGCAGGCAAGCGGATTGACCCGCCGGTGTCACTGCCCAACGCGGCGGGGATGATCCCTGCCGCCACCATGGCGCCGGAACCAGAGGATGACCCGCCGCAAATGTAATCACGGTTCCAGGGGTTTTGCGGTGTGCCGGCGTAATCATTATGGCCGGTCACGCCAAGGGCGAATTCAACCGACGTCAGGCGACCGCAATCAATTGCACCGGCGTTATCAAGCGCGGTGATGGTATGGGCGGTGGTGGCGGCAAGCTCGCCTTGATGGCTTTGTGAGCCGCCCTCATCAGGCCAGCCCTGGCGGCCATACAGCTCCTTATGGGCTAGCGGCACGCCGCATAGGGGGTGGCCGGTGTAGGAAAGCTCTGCCGCTTGGGTGAGGGCGAAATCACGGTCAAGAAACGTCACGCCATCAAGCGCACGACCGGTCGTATCCAGCGCGTCAAGGGTGGCGGCTGTTTGCGCGATGCGGGTGTCACGGTCGGCGGCGACGTCATGCAGGGCTTGGATGGATTGATACCGCGTCATGGGCGGTGATCCTTAAACACGTCCTTGAGGTGATCGGGATCAAGGCTGGCGTGATCAAGGCTGGCGGGATCAAGGCTGGCGGGATCAATCGCGTTCAGCAGATCACGCCAGTTGGTGGCGGTGGCGTGGGTTTGATCAATCAGCGCCTGGCTTAAACCGGCGGCGCGCAGCATGGCGATAATGTCGTGGTCATCTGTGGTCATGATGAAAGGGTAATATGCAGGACGGCGACTGGCAAGGCCGCGGCTTAACCACGATGATATGACCGCAGATTTTGAAGTTGCCCCGCGCCTTTAATCCAATCAAGATATCAACATTGACGTCTTTACAGGTGCCGAGATGACTGCCATCCCTTCGACAATGAACGCCATGGTGCTTTTAGGGCATGGCGGGCTTGACCAGCTTGCCTGGCGGCAGGATTACCCCACCCCCACCCCCAGGGCGGGGGAGGTGTTGATCCGCGTTCGCGCCTGCGGGCTGAACAATACCGACATCAACACCCGCACGGCGTGGTATTCAAAAAACGTCACGGAGGGGATCACCCCCCAAGGGGGAGCGGAAGGCTTCGCCTCGGCGGCAGATGACAGCGCGAGCTGGGCGTCGGCGCCGGTCAGGTTCCCGCGTATTCAGGGCGCGGATGCGACGGGGGAGATCGTTGCCGTCGGCGACGGGGTGGATGCCGGACGGATGGGCGAACGCGTCCTTGTCGACCCCTGGATCCTGCCGCGGGGGGATTGGCAGGATGCCGGAGGGGCGATGTATTTTGGCTCGGAATGTGATGGCGGTTTTGCCGATTACGCGACCGTCCCGAGCGAAAACGCGATTGCCATTTCCACCCCCCTTACCGATGCCGAACTGGCGACCTTTTCATGCGCGGTGACGACGGCTGAAAACCTTGTGGCGAAAACACGTCTTCAGCCCGGGGAAACCGTGGTGATCGCCGGGGCGTCGGGCGGCGTGGGCAGTTTTGCGGTTCAACTGGCCCTGTTGCGTGGGGCCAGGGTGCTGGCCATCGCTTCGCCCGCGAAAGCAGACGCCCTCGCGCAATTGGGGGCGCATCATATTATCGATCGCAACAGCGCTGATCTTGAAGCCGCCATCCGCGCCCATGCGCCGCAGGGGGCCGATGTTGCCCTTGATGTGGTGGGGGGCGGCATGACCATGCCCTTGCTGGCGGCGCTCAGGCAATACGGCCGCTACTCCTCTTCAGGGGCGATTGCCGGGCCGATGATCGGGTTTGATCTCCGCCAGTTGATTTACAAAGACCTTCAAATGACCGGCGCAACCATTGTTCCGCCCGGCACCATGGCCCGTCTTGCGGGGTTGATCGAAAGCGGCGCGCTCAAGCCGAACCTTGCCGCCCGCTTTGCCCTGCGTGACATGCACAAGGCGCAGGAGATGTTCATGGCGAAAACCCACACCGGCAATATTGTCGTTGAAATGGAGTAAGTGATGAAGATCACGGGCGGCCCAATGCCAAAAGCCGCTAGAAGGGCTTGATGAAATTCATCGAGACTTCACCGGAATATTTGGTGAAATTGGCAATGTTGGATTTGGTCTTGCCGTATTTGCTGGCGATACTCACCCGCGCTTCGTTGCCAACAGGCGCGTTCAGGCTGGACAGGCCCAACACATAATTCAGGCTCACCGACTGGTTGCGATCACGGCGCTTTTCCTCGCCATAAATCACTTCCGCTTCCTTGTGATCGGCATGGCTGACGTCAAGCCCCAGGGTGGTGATGCCGGGGATAAGGTTGGTGGAGGCAAAGACACCGACGGATTGGGTTTTCTTTGAATTGAATTTGGCGGTGGCCATGCTGCTGGTGAAATTGTATTTGCCGCCGAGTTGAACATTCTTGAACGCCCGGGCCAGCCGCAGCCCCGCCGAGGTGTTACGGGCGGTTTTCAGCGACGTGCTTTCAGAAAAACTCTTTTTGAACACAGAGCGGTTGACCCCGACGTTCACATTGGCGTTCCAGCGGTCATAAATCGTCTGGCTTCAGGTAATGCTTGTCGTCAATATGGACACGGCTGGTGGAAATGCTGGTGTTCAGCATGCCTTTGCCGAACTGGCTTTCGACACCGCGTAGGTAACGCGCCGACAGCCCGACGGTGGCCAGATCGCCAGCATGGTAATGGGCGAAATCCTTGGTCGAGGTCGACAGGCTGATCATCAGGCTTTGGTCATTTTGGGATTCGAGCTTGCGCTGAAGATTGATATTGGCGCCAGCGGTGACAAACTCTTCCGTCAAGGCACGTTTGGTAAAGCTTGCGCTGCTGGTGACAATGCTGCCCGACACTTGCGACAGGTTGCCTTGTGAGCCGCCTTCAGGGTTATCCGCAAGGCCAGCACCGGCGGATACCGAGCCTGAAACATTGAACAAACGGCTTTGCTGGTCCAGCCCCGCAAGGGTGGCGCGCGCCTGGGCGACCTCAACGTCACTGGCGTCGGGATTTTCGATCAAAACGGTGAACATGCGCCGCGCTTCAGCGGTATTGCCGATCTGCAAATGGGCAGAGGCGATGAGAAATTGCGCCTGATTATTGCCCGGCGACAACGTCAGGACACGTTCAAGCGTGCCAATCGCGCCCTTGATGTTGCCGTTCTCAAGTTGCGCGCCCGCCAGCTTAAAATTCAGGATCAAATTGGTGGGGTCGGCAAAAACAGCTTCAAAATACTGGTCTTCAAGGTTGCCATCGTCCCCCGCGGCGACGGCAGGCGGCACCACCAGAACAGCCGAAACCAGCGCCACGATTGCGCTTGAGCGGATCAGTCTTGCACGTGATTTACCCGAACGGGTCATCGGCTTATCCATAATTCCGGTTTAAATTCATCCCAATCTTTGTATAACATTACGTTAATATGTAAATATATTTATTAGGATCACCTACTATGCTTTCAGTTAAAACATGGGCAAATCTTGTGGCGGCACTGTCGCTGGTGATGGCATCGAGCATCCCTTCAGCAGCCCTGGCGCAGAACATTCGCCCGGTCAGCGGAGTGATCGCCGTCACCACCGCTCCGGTGACCATCAATTACACTGATCCCGCTGGTGATCTGATCGGGCGCGAAGGCGATACCGGTGATCCGATTTACCTTAACGACGAGATCATCACCGGCGCGGATTCAAATCTCCAGATTTTGCTGAAGGACCAAACGGTTTTTACCATCGGGCCTGACAGCGCCATCGTGTTTGATGAATTTGTCTATGATCCCGCCGCTGGCCTTGAAAGCTCGCTCACCGCGACGGTGACAAAAGGCGCGTTCAAGTTTATTTCCGGCAAAGTGTCCAAATCCAATCCTGACGCCATGAAGTTGAAATTGCCGAACGCCACGGCTTCGATTCGCGGCACCAGTGTGGCGGGGCGGGTTCGGGCTGATGGCTCGTCAGATGTTGTGCTGTTGTCCGGCGCCATCGCGGTGGCCACCCCGACAGAGCCGGAACCGGTTGATATTTTCACGTCAGGTTGGGGGATGAGCATTTCCCCTGCGGGCCTCCCGAGCGACCCTGTGCAGCTTTCGGCGGCGGATATTGACGCCATCGTGGCGGCGGTGGAATTCATCGCGCCGGTGCAAACCCAGCAGGACACCGCGGGCGGCTCTGTTGGCGATGACCAGCAAGCGGCAGAAGCTGAACCCCTGACGGCGGAAGAAGTTCAGGCGGTGATTGAAAGTGCCTCGACCCTTGAAGAAGTGGTGACGGCGGTCAATCTTGCGCTTGGCGGCAAGGGTGATGGCACGATTGACACAGCGGAGTTGAGCCGCCTGTTCCTGGCCAATGAAAACCTCTTGCTGGCCAGCAATATTGACCCCGAACTTCTGACCGCGGAAAACAACCAGGGGGTCAATGTGGACGCCCAGCTGGTGCAATTTGCCCTTAGTGGTGGTGAGCCGAAATGGGCCGATGTTCGTTACGTCAATGGCGTGGAAGTGCTCGGCAACGCCTCCAGCCCCGGGGAATACGCCGGGCTGATCTCTGATGTTTACGCCGGTTCCGTCAGCTTCGGGAAAACAGGTCTTGCCTTGACCCAGGCTGGCGAGGGCACGGGGTCAGGCACCGCTGATTATTCCATGACCGTCAATTACGACTCGCTCGTGGTCAGCGGTTCGCTGTCGGTTTATGACGTGGTGCTGGGCGGCCGGTCCTATGACGATAGCATGGACAACAGCTTTTCGCTCGATGTTCGCGCGGGGCTGAACAGCACCGTTCTGAAGGGCGCGGTGTTTGACGCTGCTGATCCCCCCAACAACACCCGCGCGGCGTCGGGCCATAATGATGAAAACGGCAATGGCCTGCTCAACATGAACGAGTCTTTTGAAGACGTGCAGGTGACCAGCGTTAACCTGACCGACAGCAACCCGGACCATTCGGCGATTGTGCGGATGAACGCCAGCATCGGCTCGATCGCTTCCGGCGGTAACGCTATTGATGGCACGTTGGGCGGCGCGCATATCTTTGTTGAGGAAGTCGACCACAGCGCCAGCCCCTATTACACCCAACACGCCATCAGCGGCACCCATTACGCCAAAGGCACGCAAGACTAACGTCATCAGGCCCCGTGATCAGGCCCCGTGATCAGGGCCCGTGATCGGGGCCATTATATCATTTGATCAGATGCTGATCTTTTGAGATGGTTTTCTGGTCAAATTTAATTTATTCCTGAACCTAGAGTGGTTCAGGGAGGTGATCATGTCTTATTTGGGTTTTGCATCTGAAGCGCAGAAAAAACATTATGATGTTGTCATCATCGGCGGCGCCATGGTGGGATCATCCGTCGCCTGGTTCACCTCCGACAACCCTGACTTTGACGGCTCTATCCTGGTGATTGAGCGTGACCCGTCCTATGAGTTCACCTCAACCGCCCACACCAATTCCTGCATTCGCCAGCAGTTCTCGAACGAGATCAATATCAAAATCTCGCAATTTGGCGCGGAATTCATCAAAAACTTCCGCAGTTTCATGCATGATGACCCGGAGGTGCCTGAGATCACCCTGCAGAATTTCGGCTATCTCTACCTTGCCGATAATCAGCAGTTTGCCGATATTCTGATCGAAAACCAAAAGCTCCAGACGTCCCTTGGTGCCGGCACCCGCATCATGACGGCGGATGAGATCGCCGCGGAATACCCGTTCTACCAACTCGATGACATTATCCTCGGGTCCATCAACACCAAGGACGAAGGCTATTTTGACGGCAATTCCCTGTTTGACTGGTGGAAGCGCAAGGCCCGCCAGAACGGCGTTGAATACCTGCAGGGTGAGGTGGTGTCGATCCAGACCACGGCCAATCGTGTCGACAGCGTGACCCTGGCGTCGGGCGATGTCATCACCGCCGGCAAGGTTGTCAATGCCACCGGCCCGCGCGGCGCGCGCACCGCCGCCATGGCCGGGATTGACCTGCCGATTGAACCCCGCCGCCGGTATACGTTTATTTTTGACGCCGCGGAACCACTGCCGCGGGACCTGCCCCTGACGATTGACCCCTCTGGCGTCCATATGCGGACCGATGGCCAGTACTATCTTTGCGGCTGCCCGCCGGAAGTTGACCCGGCGGTGGAATTTGATGATTTCTATCTTGATGACAGCATCTGGCAAGACAAGCTCTGGCCCGCTATTGCCAATCGCGTGCCGGCGTTTGAAGCGGTTAAGGTGATGAATTCCTGGGTCGGGCATTACGCTTTCAATACCCTTGACCAGAACGCCATTATCGGGCCGCATGACGAGCTGGATAATTTCATCTTCGTCAATGGCTTTTCAGGCCACGGGTTCCAGCAATCGCCAGCCATGGGGCGCGGCGCGTCGGAACTGCTGACCTATGGGGAATTCCGCAGCCTTGACCTCAGCCCTCTCGGGTTTGATCGCATCCGCAGCATGACGCCGTTTGTCGAAAAAGCGGTGATTTAATACTCGGTGTTGAGCGCATCTTCGGCGGGGATTTCACGTTCCCGTCTGGCGATGTACTCCAGCAAGGCTTCATTAACGCCGTCATCCAGTTTGGGCTCTTGATAATCACTCAGCAGCTTGCGGGCTTTTTCCAGCCCGCGGGTGGTCGCGTCTTTTGACCCTTCGGCGACCCATTGCTCGTAGGAATTGTTGTCGAACAGCGTCGGCATGAAGAACGCTTCCTGGAAATTCGCCTGGGTATGGGGGTGGCCGAGGTAATGGCCGCCGGGGCCAATGTCCCGCACCGCCGCCAGGGCTTCGTCAAAGTCATCCCATTTCAGGCCTTCCATCATGCGATAGGCCATGGCGCATTGTTCGGCATCAATGACGAATTTCGCCGTTGAGCAATGCATGCCGGCTTCGTTCCAGCCTGCCGAATGCCAGATGTAATTGGCCCCCGACAGCACCACCGCCATCAATGTCGTGGCGCTTTCATACCCGGCCTGGGCATCCAGCGTTTTGGCGCCGCCAAGGGTGTTCGAGGTGCGCCATGGCACATCATAGAACCGCGCCATCTGGCCGATCATGTAATTCATCAGGCTGATCTCGGGTGTGCCTGCCATCGGCGCGCCGGATTGCATCGACACGGTGGACAGGTAATGGCCGTAAATCGCCGGGCAACCTTTCCGCACCACCTGGGTATAGGCGAGGGCGGACAGCGCTTCGGCGTTCAATTGCGCGACGGCAGGAACCGTCGAGGCGGGGGTGTTGGCGCCGCCCAGCACGAAGGGTGAGCAAAGCACCGGCTGGTTGCGCTTGTTGAAGGCGCGCATCGCGCTCAGCATGGTTTCATCCCAGACAAGCGGCGAGTTGCCGTTGCAATTGCCTGTCACGACGGCATGGTCTTCCATGAACCCCTCGCCGAACAGAATCCCGCACATATCCAGCACATCCTCGGCGTTTTTGCCGGAGGTGGTCATCCCCATGAAGGTCTTGTCGGAATGCTTCATCGACGAATAGGTGATGCGCAAATGGCGGTGGGACACGGGGTGGTCCATCGGCTCAACGATATGGTGGGCGGAGGAATGCAGCCCCGGCAGCATATGCGAGAGTTTGTGGAAATTGGCGAGGTCATCGAGCGTCGGGTTGCGGCGCTCGTCATCCAGATCACGCAGGTAAGGGGCGCCGGTCATCGGCACAAAGATCGAATTGATGCCGCCAATGCCAACGGATTTTTCCGGATTGCGGGCATGGTAGGTGATGTCCGACGGGATGGATTTGATCAGCTCCCGCACGAGGCCGCGGTCAAGCTTGACGAGATCGCCCTCAACCTTGGCGCCGGCGCGCGTCCAGTCTTCAAGCGCAATGTCATCACGGAACACCACCCCGACGTCTTCAAGGATGCTCATCGAGGCGTCGTCAATCTTCTCGATCTCTTCCGGGCTGAGCGGCTCCACCAGCGGCATGTTGCGCTTCAGGTTCGGCAGCATGGCATCAGACGTCCTGGTGCGGAGCGCGCGGCGTTCGCCACGGCCCCCGCGGCGAGCTTTCAGATCAATATCATCGGACATGGCATATCCTATAAATACAAGTTGTATACAATTTTGTTTTGCGTTATGCTTCAGGAGAAGTCAATAGAATTCGACCTGCCAACCATGGTC
>JAGWAQ010000050.1 GCA_021296375.1 Alphaproteobacteria bacterium | reverse complement strand
AAAGCCTTGGCGCCCGGTTTAAGGGCAAGCATGTCGGTACTTTTGGCGGTGGCGGGACGTTCTCGTTCTTCTTTTCGCACCATATCTCCACCATGGAAGGTGGTGCGATTATCACCAATTGTGAAAAACATGCCAATGATTTGCGGAGCATGCGCGCCCACGGATGGATCCGTGACCGCTCTGACCGTGACCAGATCAAACATCTTAACGCCGATGCCAATATTGATGACCGTTGGTTATTTGTTCTGCCGGGATTTAACCTGCGGCCAACCGAAATTCAGGGCGCTATTGGTCAGGTTCAGCTTTCCCGAATTGATGGATACATCAAGGACCGGAAAGGGATTGCTAATCATGTTGCATCGGTTTTTTCTGATATTAACGACCTTAAGGTAATTGGCCATGAACTTTCGGGTGAGGCGTTTGATTGCTCATGGATGAACATCCCGATCGAAATTCGCCCTGAAGCTTCAGCAAACAAGCAACAAATTGTTCAGATTTTTGAAGATGCCGGGTTTGAAACCCGACCAATCATTGCTGGTAATTTCTGCCTTCACCCTGTCGGTGAGTTGCTCAACAGCAAAGGCTTACATCGCCTCCATATTGGCGGGTATACCCAGAACATGGATCAAGAATATTGCTTTTGTCTTGGCGGAGAGTTTTGAGCGGGCGTCGTTGATATCGATGCTCATGGTTTCGGGGCTGACATCAACAAGAACAGGTTTCAAACCCAACTGAACAATGGGCCATAATGTGGTTGGCCATAACAGGGCTGGAACCAACACTTCATCGCCGGGACTTAACAAACCTTCCCGGTTGAGGCCATGCAGATAGGATGCCACCAGCAACAAATTGGCCGATGACCCAGAATTAACCATAACGCAATGCTGAGCGCCAGTGAATGCCGCGAACAGTTCCTCAAAGGCCCCGACTTCTTTCCCCATGGTGTAAAAACCAGTTTCAAGAACCTTAATGGCCGCCTCTTTTTCCTCAGCGCCAATAGAGTCAAAAGTCAGAGGGACGCGCTCGTTGTCAGAGTGTTTTTTTGATTTTGTCATAATCAGATTTAACCATCATGTCTGTCAATTCAGCTAAGGTTGTTTTTGCTTCCCAACCCAGTTTCTCTCTAGCTTTATTGGGATCTCCAATCAAGGTATCCACTTCAGATGGCCTGAAATATTTTTCATCAATCCCGACATAATCGCGATAATCCATGCCCAAGGAATTAAAGGCAAGTTCACAGAAATCACGCACCGAATAGGTTTTGCCGGTGGCCAAAACAAAATCATCAGGGTGATCCTGTTGAAGCATTAACCAGACTGCCTCCATGTATTCACGCGCATAGCCCCAATCGCGTTTCGCCTCAAGGTTCCCCAACATCAGCTTTTTTTGCAGGCCCAATTTAATTGAAACCGCACCCAGGGTGATCTTACGGGTGACAAAATTTTCACCCCGGCGAGGGGACTCATGATTAAACAAAATGCCATTTGAAACAAAAAGGTCATATGCTTCACGATAATTCACGGAAATATGATGGGCAAAGACCTTCGCTGCACCATAAGGGGAACGGGGGTGGAACCGTGTAGGTTCGTGTTGAGGCTCCTTTGTCATGCCGCCAAACATTTCACTTGAGCCAGCTTGGTACAGCTTGGTCTTAAGCCCGGTATGCCGGATACTTTCAAGAAGGCGGAGGGATCCAAGGCCAGTAACATCGGCGGTAAATTCAGGCACTTCAAAACTCACTTTAACATGACTTTGCGCACCAAGGTTGTAAATCTCATCGGGTTCATGTTCCGTGAGGATGCGCTGAATGGAGTTTTGATCCGTTAAATCACCATATGCCAGTTTTAAATTAGGGTGATCAATGACATTCTGCAAATTAGAAATTTGATGAGGAAGCGTAGTGCTGTTGCGACGTACGATACCAACAACCGAATAACCTTTTTCAAGAAGAATTTCTGATAGGTAGCTTCCGTCTTGACCGGAAATGCCCGTGATAAGTGCTGTTTTCATTAGGATACTCCATAGTTCCACTGGAGACGGAAGGATAAAAAGTTTGCATCCGAAAAGCAGTAATGACAAACTTGCAATCTATATGTTGATACCTTATTTCACAATTTCATTAAAAGCTCAAACATTCCCACCTTTATCACATCATAATCGGTGTTTTTTATGATCACCATGGCACGACAAGCATCGATGAAATTGTTCAGACAGACTCCTAATGTTGACTTCAGGGAAACGACCGTCCTCTGGGTGTTTCTTGCGGTTGCAATTTTAATCAGCCTAGGGGCCTTGGCGAATGGTGCCCACACCTATTTTCGCGTCATGGACACCTCTGACATGTATTTTGACAAGGTTCGCTTTCTGGTGAATTTCTGGAAAGACGCCGAGGGGTATTCCTGGAACCCTAACCCCATGCGGGGATGGCCATCCCATGCTGGCAGCATTGGCCCTCAACATCTTCTTGTGCTGCTGGCGACGCTGGTGTCGGAAGTGTATGCCTTCATCATCTTCAGGATCATCATTGATTTTATGACCATGTCAGGGATGTTTCTGTTTGCAAAAAGGATCACCTCCGCCAACACCTCGATCAGCATCGTGGCTGCGCTTGTCTACTGCAGTTCGTACTATTGGTATGATGAAAATATAGTAGTCACCGCCGCCCAACTGCTGCCCTTGGCTGTGGTGGTGACAGCATTTCATGAAAAATGGCCACCATTGCCTTCAGCCTTCAAGATGTTGTCGTTTTTTGTCCTCTTGACCGCCAGTTACCCCGCCTACACTTTACCGCTTATGCCGATTGCTCATGGTGTGGTGTTGCTGATTTTCATTTCGGCTATCGACTGGAAGAAAACAGCTCTTTATGTGACCGTCTTCTGGCTTTCATTTTTGATCTTTCACGGGCAAACCATCTTGGCGGTTCTGGATCTTCTTTCAGAGTCAAACCGATCGTTATGGGTACCGATGGCGAATAGTGCCTATCCTGATTTATATTCTTCAGTGGTCAGTTACTTCACCAATGATACCTTTATATATCCGGCATTTTTGATGATGTTTTTTGTCAACAAGGCGAATGCTCGGGTGATTGCCTTATCGCTCGCGACAGCCCTTGTACTCTTGAGCTTGGCTTGCTATCAATCCTCGATTCACTTTGTGGTGCTGGCGGAAAAATTTCCAGCCCTTAACCATCTTAATTCCACCTTGCACCGATGCCTGAATTTTATCCCCCTGGCTTTGGCAACGGGCATGATTCTGGCCTTAAAGAAAACCAAAGATCATCAATATAAACTGCCCTACATGATGATCATTTTTGCCGTCTATGCATTGTTCATCAGTGTGACCCTAAAACCAAACATCAACCGCGCTTTCGAAGAAGCATTGGTCATAGGCTTCATCTATCTGCTGATCATCAAAATGCATGCTGGCCAGATCCAGAAATTCAACCCCGTTATCATCGGATTGATCGGGATGATGGTGTTGGTGCCCGCCAAATACAAGAACACAAGTTTCAGAGAGAAACCTCAGATGGGGGCGGTCTATGTTGATAATTTTGACTTTCCCAAGGGTGATCCTTACCGAGCGGTCACACTAATGCAAAACCATTTCTCGCCCATCCTGTTCCCGGCACAGCTTTCCATCAAAGGGGTTGAAACCTTTGATGGTTTTTCGGTGTTTTATGATCGTGACGATGCGGATTTCTGGCGCAAAAATATCGATATCCGAACCAACTCATTACTAAAGAAATACGGTTATCACTTTAACAACTGGAACAACAGAATTGAATTTAGATATGAGGAATAGCTGTCTGATGGAGAACACTTCATCAAAGTGTTCCAGTTCAATAATGTGCGGTATTTGCGAAGCTATAGAATCCTCAACCATGATCAGCTGAATCTGGTGCAGGAGTCGGTCATTGGTTTTGAAGACCCCTTAGGGGTAGCTTCGCATTTCAACCCGTTTCATAAGCATCAGTATAAATATATTTATAACTATCTTTATGAGATCAGGGATCACCTCCCTCGGCTATTTATCGTCAATCAGGATTATCCTCGTCGTGACCTGCCAATATCAAAACAATCGGTGGTGAAAGATCGGCTTAAGGTGACCTCTTACAAGCCGGGCAAAATTGAATTTAAAGCCGAGGCTCTTTCAAATGAAAAGATTCTGATTTCATCGAATTTTTCAAAGGACTGGTCTTTGCTTGTAAATGGTGAGCTTAATACATCGCTATTGGCGGAAGATGTCTTTGGGATGATGAGCATCACGCCGCGCAAAGGAATTCATGAATACACCTTGATATTTAAGGATTCTTCATGGGTTATTATTCTGCAAATGCTGCTCGGCTTTGGGTTTGTCGTGGTGGTTAATCACCTGCAAGCCCTGATCAAGGGGGTAAAGCGGATCAAGGCTTTGTCATCAAACAGCGGCCGCAACGGCAAGCCAGGGTCATGATCTAGCGGTTGTAAATATCATCATAGCGAATGATATCATCTTCACCAAAATAACTGCCGGTCTGGACTTCGACAACAACCAGATCACTGTCGGTGGTGTTGGACAGGCGGTGCTTTTGACCTTGTTCAATATGAATGAATTGATCTTTAGATAAATCAAAGATTTCATCTTCGATTTGAACAGTAGCTTTACCCTCGATCACAACCCATGTTTCGGATCGGAATTGATGGCTTTGCAGGGACAATTTTCCCCCTGGCATGACAAACAATTTTTTGATCTGGAAAGCCGCCGATTGATGCAGTATCTCAAAGGAACCCCAGGGCGGATCGACCCGGTTATGCTGGTCTGCCTGATCATAACCAAGATCGCTAAGACATTTCACCGCATCCTTGACGTTCTGGATGTGGTCTTTATGCGCCACCAGGACAGCGTCCTTCATTGCGACAGCGACGATATTATCGAGATTGACGCCGACGACAGGGATATCATTGCTGGCCGACCACAGAACTGAATTTTTGCTTTCAATAGATTGCGCATTACCATGCAGCAGATTATCGTCCGTGTCTTTCGGGGCTTCTGCCCAAATGGCGTTCCAATCACCAAGATCGGTCCATTTGTCGAGATAAGGCACACAAATCCGCTGGTCAGCTTTTTCCATAATGGCATAGTCAAAGGAGATTTCCTCGATACTGCTCCACGCCTCTTGACCCAACTCAAGGAAATTTTCATCGACAGTGGCGTCAGCCAAGGATTGCCGGGTACCAGCCGTCAGATCAGGGCATATCACTTCCCCAGCTTTGATTATGGCACTTGCCTTAAATAAAAAGATGCCAGCGTTCCATAAATAAACGCCATCCTCCAGCATCTGTTCTGCGATTGCAAGGTCCGGTTTTTCAGTAAAGGACTGGACGTAATGACCGCCATCATCATCCTGAACGGGATCGACTTGAATATATCCGTATCCGGTTTCTGGGCGGTGCGGCTTGATCCCGAAAGTCACAAAATGCCCTTTTTCGGCGTAAGATGTTCCGGTTTTCACAACCTCCGCAAAGCTCTCGAGATCAGGTATAAAATGATCCGAGGGCATGATCAGAAGCATGGCATCTGGATCTTGGTCAACAGCATAATGAGCTGCGGTGAGAATAGCTGGAGCAGTGTTTTTGGGGCTGGGCTCAAGGATAATCTGTTCACAATCAACGCCAGCGGTTTTGATTTGCTGGGAGACAATGAATTTATAATCAGGGCCAGTCAGGATAAGAGGTTTATTGGCGGAGCTTAGATCAAACCTTTTTAGGGTTTTGATGAATAAGCTCTCATCATCAATAATAGCCTGAAATTGCTTGGGTTTTGACTTGCGAGAGATGGGCCATAATCTGGACCCGATACCGCCGCATAAAATAACTGGTGTGATTGACATGTTATGCCCAAATACAATATCCGTGAATGTATATTATCAATGAAAATACGTGGATCGTTAAGGTGTTTGCCCGTAAGGCATCAATATCTAGATTGATAGCATAATGCTGATAAAAACAAAATATGATTACCCAAGGGACCTTACCGACCTGCCCCCTAGTGCATCAACCCCGAAAAAGACCAAACAACGTTCTTGGGAAAATCACACGGCTACAACTGCGCCAAAACAACCACACGGGGTGGGGATATGTGTCTATAAGCTGAATTTTTTATACCCAACATACCGTTGGGTCATAAAAACCAATTGCTAACCTGCGCAAACAACGCCAAGGTCATAAACGCTCCCATCAGCTTTGCCCGTAACAATTTCAGAAGACAAGAACATGACAGACACCCAGATCGACTTGCTGAAAACCTCAATGGACTGGACGAAAACCGAGATGCTCTCATCGGCCGTCTTTGCGTTCTTCGGCCTGCTCTTCCTGCTGGCAAGCTATGGCTTCTGGCAATATGGCAAAACAGACATGGCGAAGGCTTACGTCATCCCCATGCTTGTTGTCGGGGTGTTGCTGGTGATCCTTGGCGTCGGGCTTATCATCCCCAACCAATTGCGGCTGTCAGGCTTTCCCCTCGCCTATAACACCGATGCCTCGGCATTTGTCGCCTCGGAACTGGCGCGGGTAGAAAAAACAATGAACGGGTACAGCACCGCTATTTCCAGAGTCTTTCCCGTGATCATCCTGGCCTGCGCCGGGCTTGTCATGGTGGTTGAAGCGCCGATCTGGCGAGCAAGCCTGATCGCCGTTATTGCCATGATGGCGATCCTGTTTGTGGTGGACACAAACGCCAATGCCCGGCTCGGGGTTTACAAGGGAAAATTGCTGCACGCCGAACAGCAGCTCTGAGTGCCGTGGGGGACTACTGTTCGCGGTTTGCTAAAGGTTTTCACGAGGTGATACTAAGGGGGAAAAATGGTAGTGGATGAGGGATTTGAATCCCCGACATGCGGATTATGATAAGGCGGCTTCGACTTTTTCTATTTTAGAACAGTGTGTCAAAGCCCTGAATATGAGGTGTTTTAAAAACCCTGCAATGCGCAATGATCACGTTTTATGTTGTGCAACAAGAAAGATGTTTCCCAGAGACCAAACACGGGGTTCAGTCCCTGGGAAATCCTCATTACAGAATTGAGCAGGTTACAGAATTGAGCAGGTTACAGAATTGAGCAGGCCTCGTCGAAATTCAGCCGATGGCCTCGCGGATGTAGTTTTGATGCATCACCATAGCCAAGGTTCATCAAAAAATCAGACCGCCAAGATGAGCCTTGATAAAAACCTTCATCTATCCTGGCTTTGTCAAAGCCACTCATGGGGCCACAATCAAGGCCCAGTGACCGTGCTGCCGCAATAAAAAACCCAGCCTGAAGCCAGCAGTTCTCAATAGCGATTTGTTCCAATGTATGCTTTTCCTGCTGGCGAAAAGCATCCGCATTCATATGGGGCGCCAGCTTTTCGATGTGGTTATAGAATTTTGCATCATGCGCAATGATCGCCACAACAGGGGCCGAGTCTATCTTTGGTTTATTGCCTTCGGCGGCGGCCTCTATCACTTTTTGTTTTTGGGTTTTACTCTGAACAAATGTGATGCGCATAGGGCAGAGATTAGAGGCTGATGGCGCCATTTTTGCCAAATCATACAGACGATGCAGCAGCCCCTCATCAACAGGCGCATCGGTAAAAATACGATGCGTGCGCCCATCTTCAAAAACTTGTTTTAACATTTGATCACTATTCATGGTCTTATATCCTTCTCAACGTAACAATAGTTATCTGGCCTCATTCATTCCCGGCACTTCAATGATGAGCAATTCCGCATCAGTCTTCGCGTTCAACGTCACTGTCTTCTCATCACTAATGGCAATACCGTCCCCTTTTTTGGCATGAATGGTATTCACCAAGACCTCACCCTCTGAAACCAGCAAATAGGCTTTCCCCGTTATTTGGTGAGCAAGCTCCCTTCCCTCGCCAAGACGGCCGGCAAAAATACGAGCATCCTGATTGATCTGCAAAGGCGCGTTGCCATCACCTGACACAAGCAGTGGTAAAGCGCTCGTCACAGGAGCCTTTGGAAACTCTGCTGCATCCCATTTTGGTTCAACACCGGGTTCGGCAGGCTTGATCCAGATCTGGTAGATATTTGTTTCTTCATCTTCAAGATTATATTCAGAATGAAAGATACCTGTACCCGCGCTCATGACCTGGACATTACCAGCCGTGGTGCGGCCCTTATTGCCTTTGTTGTCTTGATGGGTAATCGCACCTTTGCGCACATAGGTGATGATTTCCATATCGCGATGTGGGTGGGTGTCAAACCCTGTTTGAGGGGCGATGCGGTCATCATTAATGACCAGCAGCTCACCATGACTTAACTTTTGCGGATCATAATAATTCGCAAAGCTGAAATGGTGCTTTGCATTGAGCCATCCGTGATTGGCACCGCCAAGATTTTCAAATTTATGATGCTGAAGCATGTTCAAGTCTCCTTCTTTGCAAAAAAATAATTATTCAATAAATGGTCATGCAGGGGGAATGCATGACCATTATTCAAGATATGGCTTGGGATTATAAGGCGGGGATTATAAGGCGGGCTTCATCAGCCTTGCCTTGAGCATGGTGACTTGCGTTCGGTGCAACCAGACAACAGCTGCGCTTAACAAGCCCAGGATGAGGGCTGGCATGGAAGATGGCCCCAGAATAAGGACATGTGCCAATACGGCCCCGACCATTGTGCCGCCCAGCAAAAGAGCGCCAAGGATTTGAACTGAAGGCACCCACAAAAGGATCACACCTCCAATTTCAACAACGCCTGTCACAACCCTGAACCATTGGCCAACGCCAATCTGGTCAAAGACCGTGACCATCATCTCCGCACCAATGATCTTTTGCGACCCCGCTGCCAGAAAGGCAAAGCTTAATAACAATCTCAAAACGATTGATGTGTATTTCATCATTTCATCTCCTTCATGAACTGTCAGAGATTTACGACTTTGCAAAAAAGTTGTAAAGATTGTGAAAATGACACCACATGCGCATATCTGCGACATTAGCGAAGAGGCTCATCATGGACCATTGGACAGAATTGCGCACCGCTTTGATGGTCGCTCGCACAGGCACAATTATGAAGGCGGCGGCGTCCTTGAATATCCATCGGGCGACAGTGAACAGGCATATTGATTATTTAGAGGAGCAATTTGAAATCAAATTGTTTCAACGTCATGCCAAAGGTTATGAGCTCACCGAAGCCGGGCGATTGTTTCTGGATGTGGTGGGGCGCGCCGATGAGATGTTTGAAGATTTAACAAGCAAGCTTAAAAGCCAGAAAGATCACATCAGCGGCAATGTTGTTGTCACCACCCTGCCCGGCATATCCACGTTAGTGATGCCAGCCATCAATGCCTTCAGGACAGAAAACCCCCAGGTGACCATCAGGCTGGAAACATCGGCCGAGCTTGCGCGGCTTGAAGTGGGTGAAGCCCATGTGGCCATCAGGGCGGGGCAAAAGCCAACCAATCCTGATTACGTCGTGCAACTGTTTTGCCACCTGCCCTTTGGTCTTTATGCCAGCGATAGTTACATCGCTCGCTATGGAAAACCGACCGCGGCCACGCTGGGCGATCATCTGTTTGTATCTGCGCAAGATGAACAGGGGCGCTATCCGTTCACAAAATGGTTTAAGGCCAATGTGAAAGATCGCCAAATTTCTCTCACAACAGATGATTTGATTGCCCTCGCCGAGGCTGTCAAAAACGGGCTTGGTCTCGGCTTCATGAGCGCACATGATGCGGCAAACATCAGCACCCTTTCAGCTGTAATCCCGCTATCTGCTGAGACCACAATTCCGATTTGGATGGTCACGCATATCGACCTTCATCGGACGATAAAAGTGCAATCTTTTACAAATCATCTGAAGGCACATGCGCGCCATTTTTCGACGGAATAACACCACCCCATCGAGCCTTTAACGAGTTTGTTGAAGTCGTGTTTATGCCCACCCGCTTCTCAGGGTCTTAATACCAGCGCGGCGATGATCTGTTCTTT
>JAGWAQ010000049.1 GCA_021296375.1 Alphaproteobacteria bacterium | reverse complement strand
TTTTTCATCCTGGTGTCCACGCTTGACCTGTTGGGGATAGGCATTATCGGCCCGTTTCTGGGGGTTGTCTTTGGAGGCGCGGACAATCTTCCCCATAACATTGTGGCAGCCTTGAACTTAGCTGATTACAGCCACACGGAACTGGTGACAATGCTGGCCGCCATTCTGATATTTATTTACACTATTAAAAGTATTTTC
Source organism: Alphaproteobacteria bacterium (assembly GCA_021296375.1). GTDB lineage: Bacteria > Pseudomonadota > Alphaproteobacteria > Puniceispirillales > UBA1172 > JAGWAQ01. The sequence goes on along the minus strand of JAGWAQ010000049.1, from coordinate 9,838 downwards.
GGCGCATTGATCATGCGATCCGTGATTACCTTCAGTCAGAACCAGCAAGTTCACCATCGCCAAAAGCTTATTACTTCCTACCAGAACATGCCCTACAGCAAGATGATTCAGCGCAACAGTTCTGACTACGTCAATGCCATACAATTGATGGTTCCCAATTACGCCAACCTTGTGATGTTTTTCCTGCAGGCGGTTGGGGATAGTATTGTTGCCATTATGATCATTGGTTTTCTGGCCTGGACAAACCCTCAAGCTTTTGGCTTCCTGGTGCTGATCAGCGGTATCTGTCTTGTTGGTTTTGATCGTGTGGTGCGGAACCTTATGACCAATGCAGGTCGTGATTCCAATGAATCCGCAGCCTCAATTGTCCGCCACACAAATGAAAGCCTTCGCGGGTTTAAAGAAATTCGGGTGTTGAAACAGGAACGTTTCTTCAACGAAAATCTTGTTGAAAAAGCTGTGGTCTTTGCCTCTGCTCAAAGCCTGATCAATTTCATTTCAATGCTGCCGAAATATATCTTTGAGATGATTATTATTATTTTCATCGCCGGCATTTCAATCACCGCCAGCCATATGGTCAGTGATCCGGTAACGTTAATCCCTACCTTAGGGGTTTTCGGGATGGCTTCAATTCGCATGATTCCCTTGGCGCGAAGTTTTTCATTCACCTTGAGCCGCATTCGATATTCAAAAGATACGGTCATGAAATTGGCCGCCGATCTGGAGGAAGCTGAAAAGGCCAGTCAGGCAACCCCCCTGCTTGCCGCCACAGCTGCCCCGAAAATTGACAATGTTGACACCATCTCACTTAAGGGCATTTCCTACACTTACCCTGGCGCAAACCGCCCTGCGCTTAATGATATCACCCTTGAAATTAAAGAAGGTGATCATGTTGGTATTGTCGGCACATCGGGGGCCGGAAAGACAACCCTGGTGGACACGTTACTGGGATTGTTGCCACCTTCGGCAGGTCAGATCCTGGTCAATGGAATACCCATCACTCAAAACCCCGAGGCGTTGTGGCAGCATGTTGCCTATTTGCCGCAAGAGATTTTCATTATTGACGGATCAGTACGTCACAATATTGCCCTCGGCGTTCCCGTAGAGTCCATTGACGATAACCAGCTGGATTTTGCCATCAAACAAGCCCAAATGGATGATGTTATTTCTAATCTGCCCGATGGTCTCACGACCAATTTAGGGGAAAACGGCGTCAAGCTCTCTGGCGGGCAACGCCAGCGGATTGCTCTTGCCCGGGCCTTTTATTTCAATCGTAGAATTTTGGTGTTGGATGAAGCGACAAGTTCACTTGATGTCGACACGGAATCGCAGATCATCAACTACCTGAAAGGCTTGAAGAACAAAATAACGGTGATCTCCATCACTCATCGTGCCAAGTCACTCGAACATTGTGACCGCATTCTGACCATTGATGATGGTCACATCAAATTGAAATAGACTTTTAACGCACCTGCTTTAAGAGTAAACAAACCTCCACCATTAAGAGACGAACACTATGCTCACCAACAAAACTATTTTAATCACTGGCGGAACCGGGTCCTTCGGCAACACTTTTGTCCCTATGACCCTGGAGAAATACAACCCCAAGCAGATCATCATCTATTCCCGCGATGAAATGAAACAGTGGGATATGGCCATGAAATATGAGGGCGATCCCCGGGTACGTTTTGTCATCGGCGATGTTCGCGACAAAGCGCGGCTGGTGCAAGTACTTCAGGGTGTTGACCATGTTGTCCATGCCGCGGCCACAAAAATTGTCCCCACGGCGGAATACAACCCCGCCGAATGCATTAAGACAAATATCAACGGGGCCATGAATGTTATCGACGCTTGCAACGAAGTTGGCGTTAACTCTGCGGTCGCCTTGTCGACAGACAAGGCCTCGAACCCGATCAATCTATATGGCGCCACCAAACTGGCCTCGGACAAGCTTTTTTCCGCCAGCAACCCTATGAATGGTGCGGACGGCACACGTTTTTCCGTCGTCCGTTACGGCAATGTCATGGGGTCACGCGGATCTGTTATCCCATTTTTCCTGTCCCGCCAGGATACGGGGGAGCTGCCCATCACCGATGCTGAAATGACGCGCTTTATGATCTCTCTTGAAGACGGGGTCAAGCTGGTGTGGCATGCGTTCGACGACATGATGGGGGGTGAAATTTACGTCAAGAAAATCCCGTCCATGACGGTTGTTGATATTGCCAAAACCGTTGCCCCTGAAGCCACCCACAAGATCATTGGTATCCGCCCAGGCGAGAAACTTCACGAACAGATGATCGGCACGGAAGATGCCGCCCACACCTATGAATATGATGGATACTTTAAAATTCTTCCCGCCATCAACAATTGGTCTGAAGACCCCGCCCGCATTGGCAATGGCAAGAAAGTACCGGAACGGTTCTCCTATACCTCAGACAACAACACCGAATGGATGGGCCAGCCTGAGCTGTCGGAATGGATCAACGCCAACCAGCATAAGATCGGAAAAATTTAAGTGACTCGTCAGCATATTATGGTGGTCGGAGGCAGCGGTATTTTGGGCCTCAACCTGATGCATGAATTGAAAAAAAGTCATGACGTTACCGTACTTTTGCATCATCGGCATATTTCCGACAAAGATTGCCATATTCGCCATTATGAATTTACCGATCAATCCAGCCTTGATGCCCTAGTCAGCTCGATCAAACCATCGATGATCATCAATGCTATCGGCTTTACAAATGTTGATGAATGCGAACAAAAAACGGATGAATCCAGATTTGTGAACACAACAATTCCAGAAATGCTGGCTCGATCTGCTCAAAAACATCAGCTGAAATTTGTGCATATTTCCACAGATCACCTGTTTGGCGACGCTGGTTGTCTTTACACAGAAGATGATGTGCCCGCCCCTCTCAATGTTTATGCCAAAACAAAATTGGACGCTGAGCATCTTGTCATGAGTCATCATGAAGATGCCCTCGTCATTCGGACAAATTTCTTTGGTCCAAGCCCAAGCTATCATCTTTCGCTATCAGATCAGATTATCAACGCCCTTGAGCAAGGCGACCAAATTGAAATGCTGGATGACATTACTTATACCCCAGTGCTGACGACCGCCTTGATTGATATGATGATGCGATTGGTGGAGGTCGAGGCCACTGGAATCTTTAATGTATCCAGTGACACGCCTGTGTCTAAATATGATTTTGCTGTCATGCTGGCCAAACAATACGGACTTCCTCTCAACAAGATTAAACCCATCCAGAAAACAAATCTGGCTGAAACCATCAAACGGCCACGGCATCTGTGATTATCGAATGCCAAGTTAAAAACAACACTCGGGATTGATGCCATCGATTTGGCTGATCACCTGCGCATGATGCACGATGATCATGACACCAAAAATTACATTAAAACCGCAACATCAATAATCCCCTACGGCAAGCATTATGTTGATGAAGATGACATTGCCGCTGTGGCCAACACCCTGCGCTATGGCAACCTTACACAGGGGCCCAAGATACCAGAATTTGAAGAACAGGTTGCCGCCTACGTTGGGGCAAAATATGCTGTTGTCGTGTCATCAGCCACGGCAGGCTTGCATTTATCCTATATAGCGCTTGGCGTTCAGGCAGGTGATGCTGTTCTGACTTCCCCGATTACTTTCGTATCAACGGCAAACGCCGCCCATTATTGTGGTGGAAGAGCCGTGTTCGCTGATATCGATCGCAGCACCTTGAACCTAGACCCTGGTGAAGTGACGAAAACGTTGGCTGATCATCCTGATATCAAAATTGAAGCGCCTGATCTTTTTCCAGGGTCCACAGCAGGCATTGCCGAAATCTCTGCCGTCGCTCGTTCAGCAGAAAAATATGTTGTTGAGGACGCGGCCCATGCCCTCGGCGCGACATATCCTAGTGGCGCCAAAGTGCCGTCATGCGGGCATTCTGACTCCACTGGGTTTTCACTTCATCCCGTCAAATCCATTGCCGCCGGCGAAGGCGGCATTATCACCACAAATGACGACGCGATTTATAAATCGCTCCTTCGATTGCGTTCGCACGGCATCAATAAACTTGATGATGAATACATCAACACACACCTTGCCTTCACCGGAGATGAAACAAACCCCTGGTACTATGAAATGGCTTCAATTGGGTATCATTATCGCAATACCGATATTCAAATTTCACTGGCACAATCCCAGCTCAAGAAACTTGAACAGTTTCTCGAACACCGCAGGAACATCATCCGCCGTTATGAGGCTGAATTGGCACCTTTGGAACATATCGCAGCAGCCCAGGCCACTAACCACCAACAATCAGCCAATCACCTTTATCCCGTCGCAATTGATTTTGAAGGCCTCGGCACAACACGATTGACCTTCATGAACAACCTTAAAAAGGCGGGCATTTTAACTCAGGTTCATTACATCCCCGTCCATCTGCACCCATTCTACGCGGCGCAAGGGTGGCAAGCTGACATGTTCCCGCAAAGCATGGGCTATTACAACACCGCCTTGTCCCTGCCTCTTTACTATGGCCTAACTGATGATGACTTTGATTTTGTCATCTCCTGCCTTAAGCGTACCCTGAAGCCCTCTGGCTTATCGAATTAAGGAGCCTCGCCACATGACCGATACTAATGTGATGATCATCGCTGAAGCCGCACAGGGATTTGAAGGCCGAGAGTTGCAGGCCTCACTTCTTATCAAGGCTGCCGCGTCAGCAAAAGCCAACGCGATTAAATTCCAAATGATCTTCGCCAATGAACTGGCCACCCCTGATTATGAACATTATGGATTGTTCAGTTCCCTTGAGATGCCTGACGCAAGCTGGCATAGCCTTATGGCAGAAGCAAATGACCTGGGCATTGAAATCATCATCGATGTCTTTGGCACACGAAGCCTGGCGCTCAGTATCGAAATGGGAGTCACCACCATCATGACTCACGCGACAGACTTGGTGAACCATGCGCTTTTGGGTGAGATTGCAGCCTCTTCAATCCAAAATGTGATTTTAGGAATTGGCGGGGCGCATCGTGATGAGATTGATGACGCGCTTGCCATTCTCAAGGAAAAAAATATTATTCTGATGGTTGGTTTCCAGGGTTATCCAACGGAAACCGATGACAATAATATCAATCGCGTTCAGGCCTTATGCCAGCATACAAACGCCCTTAATCACGTCACTATTGGGTTTGCGGATCACTCGTTACCTGAGTCCAATAATCATTTGCTGCTCTCGACAATGGCGATCGGTGCCGGAGCAAAAATTCTTGAAAAACATATCACCCTCGGCGAATGCATGATGATGGAAGACCACGAGTCCGCCCTTAATCCTGATCGTTTCAGGCATTATGTTGAGGAAATCCATCAAGCCAACCGCGCCTTTGGCCATAGCACCGACAGCAATGACTTCGGGATGTCTTCATCTGAAGCTCAGTATCGCAAAAATATCCGCCGTAGTATTATTTCCGCCAGGGCCATCGCTGCCGGGCAAACCCTTACCGCCGCAGATTTGACCCAACTCAGGCATGTTGAGACAGGAACGTTCACTTCTTATAGCGATCTTATTGGTCGCAAGGCCCGTCACGATATTCCAGCGCACACCGCAATAAAGGTTTCAGACATTGACGAATAACCGCAAACTTGTTGCTGCAATTGCATGCCGAATGAACGGCTCCCGGCTCTATGCCAAGCCTTTGCATTATCTCGATATCGAAGGTGGGGTTACTATTCTCGATAATATCATCAATTGCCTTGAAGGCATTGATGCTATTGATGAAATAGTACTGGCAATTAGTGAAGCACCAGAAAATATTGCGTTTAAATTATTTGCTGAAAAGCGCAATTTACGTTTTGTTACAGGCGACGAGCATGATGTTCTGGGGCGGTTGGTCAAAGCAGGTCAATACGCGGGCGCGACTGATATTTTCCGCGTCACAAGTGAGTCACCTTTCGTTCAATTTGAACAAGTTGATGAATTATGGCAGCACCATCTGGCCAATAATAATGAGGGCACGTTCTTTGATGATACCCTTGACGGATGTAGCTTTGAAATCATCAACCTTGCGGCTTTGGCCCAATCTCATCAGGATGGAGACGATCGACACCGTTCCGAATTATGCACATTATATCTGCGTGAAAACATCGACCGTTTCAAAATTGATATTATAAAAGCTCAACCTGAATTCCAACGAAAGGATCTGCGCCTTACCGTGGATTATCCCGAAGACCTGGTAGTGTGCCGGGCTTGCTTTGAAAAATTTTCAGATCATCAGCCCCGCATCCCCATCAACAAGATCATTGACTATCTCGACCAAAACCCTTCTTTAAAAAGTCTCATTGAGCCTTATGTTGAAGAAGGTTATTCAACCATGTTTATTCGCTAAATCTCAGGACGACGTTATGATGACCTTAGATAAACGCCTTCAAGAACAAAATGAATCCATAAGCGACCGGCTGCATCACCTCATTCCAGGGGGGTGCCACACCTATTCTAAAGGTGATGACCAGTTTCCTGAAAATGCCCCTCACGCCATTTCTCATGGCAAGGGGGCCGAAGTTTGGGACCTTGAGCAAAACAGGTTTATTGACTGCAGCATGGGCCTGACAGCCGTCAGTATTGGCCACGGCTATGAGCCTGTTGCCAAAGCTGTTGCCGAATCTGCTTATCTTGGCACTAATTTCCAACGCCCGGCTTTGCTTGAACTGGAAGCTGCAGAAATATTTCTCGATACCGTTCAATCGGGCGATATGGTCAAATTTGCCAAGAACGGGTCCACCGTGACAACCGCGGCAGTTAAACTGGCGCGCGCCTACACCAACAAAAACAAGGTGGCCTTAGCTAAAGAGCATAATTTTTTCAGCTTTGATGACTGGTTTATCGCATCAACAGCATGTGATTTCGGTGTTGAACCTGGGGCGGCAGAACTATCGGTGAAATTCAGCTACAATGACTTAGCGTCCGTAGAGCAACTGTTTGCTGATCCCGACCATGACATTGCCTGTCTCATCATGGAACCGACAAAATTTGACCCACCAACAGATGATTTTCTCAACAAGGTTGGTGATATCTGCCGCGCCAATGGTGTTGTGTATATCCTTGATGAAATGGTCTCAGGTTTCAAATGGCATATCAAAGGAGCTCAACATCATTTCAATGTTGAACCGGACTTGTCGACTTGGGGCAAAGGGATGGCCAACGGGTTTTCCGCCTGCGCCCTGACAGGCAAGCGTGAGATTATGGAACTGGGTGGAGTGCGCAACAGTGGCGAAAGAAAACTATTTCTGATTTCGTCAACCCACGGCGCGGAGTCAACCGGGCTTGCCGCCATGATTGAAACCATCCGCCAATTTGAACAGCATGATATGTTTGCCGACAATTGGCGACGAGGCCAAATCTTGCAAGACGGGCTTCGCAAGATCATTGCCCAAAAGAACATGACCGCCTATCTGCAAGTTCTCGGGGACCCCTGTCTGTTTGTCGTCAATTGTTTAAACCATGACCTTAAAGTTGACAGTAACTTCCGCACATTGCTCTTGCAGGAGATGATCCGCCGCAACATCCTTTTTCAAGGACTGTTTTACCCCACATGGTCACATAACGACGCTATCATCCATGAAATTCTCGAAGCCTTTGACGCTTCGCTGAATGTCTATGCCGAGGCGTTAGACAACCAATCGACTTCTCGACTGCTGATTGGTGAAGCGGCCAAGCCTGTGTTTCGAAAGTTCATCTGATTTCGTCAATGCCCATGAATATCGCCTTTCGGGTAGATGGCTCTCGCCAAATTGGTACAGGTCACATTATGAGATGCCTGTCTCTGGCCCATTACCTGATGGAAAATGGCAGTCACTGCAGCTTTATCACCCGTCCCGCAGAAGGTGATCTGATTGAAAAGATATCATCCTTGGGCATCAATATTCTCGAGTTGCCTGAAGCCACCGCAACTGAAATTGAACCTGATGAGATGCGCCCCTACGCCAATTGGCTGGGCACCAGCCAACACCAGGATGCCCTTGACACGATAGAACTTCTGAATGGCGATACGCCAGATTGGATTGTCATCGATCATTATGCAATTGATCAGGACTGGGCGCGGTTATTACGCCCCCATTGTCGGCACATCATGGTGCTGGATGATATGAACACCACCACTCATGACTGTGATGTTTTGCTCAATCAAAATCTCAATTCAACGGCTGATGACTATCAGTCTTATGTTCCTGAACAATGCGTGGTGCTGACCGGCCCTCAGTTTGCTCTTCTCCGGCCAGAGTTTACCGAAGCCGCAGATGCCGCCACGCATCATCAACACCTCACCACAAAAACCGAAGTTTTGGTCTCAATGGGAGGTGTTGATGCAACCAATACCGCCCGAGATGTCCTCAAGGCTATTGCCAACCGGGACCACCATAACGATGTGAAGATACATTTGGTTGTGGGGCCATCAGCCCCCTGGAAAGAGAATTTGGAAAATCTGTCAAAAGAAATGCCATATGAAATTGAACTTCACATTAATCCCCCAAGCATGGCAGCCTTAATGGCCAGGGCCGATATCGCGATTATTGCTGCGGGCAGCACATCCTGGGAATGTTGTGCAATGGCCATGCCCATGATCGCCCTGCCTTTAGTAGACAATCAAATGCATGTCGCTGAACATCTTGAACAACATGGAGCTGCTCTTGTGGTTTACCCCGATCAGCTCGAACGGAAGCTTGCTCAATCCGTTGATTTATTGATCAACACTCCAGAGCTCAGGTCAGAGCTTTCCCGAAAAGCATCTTCTCTTTCTGACGGAAAGGGTGGTGCAAAAGTAAGCCACATCCTCCAACAAATTTCAGGGATTCATCATGCAAATTAATGATCGCAAAATCGGCCTTGCCCATCGCCCTTATGTCATCGCTGAGTTGTCCGCAAATCATAATGGTAAAATTGAAAATGCCTTGAAATTGATTGATGAAGCCCATCGCAATGGCGCGGATGCCATCAAGCTGCAAACCTATCGTCCAGACACAATTACGCTTAAATCTGATGCACCCGAATTTATTCACGATGGCGGATTATGGGCAGATCGCACTTTATACGAACTTTATGAAGAGGCCCATATGCCCTGGGAGTGGCATCGCCCCCTTTTTGATCATGCGCGCGGCATAGGCCTGACTATCTTCAGCTCACCTTTCGACCATTCGGCCATTGATTTGCTCGAAGACTTGGATTGCCCTGCCTATAAAATCGCTTCCTTTGAAGCGATTGATTATGAGTTGATCAAATACGCGGCGTCGACAGGAAAACCAATGATTATCTCAACGGGGATGTGCACGCTTGAAGAAATGAAAGCCGCCAAAGATACGGCGCTGGATCATGGCGCTGAAAGCGTTGCCTTGTTGCATTGCGTAAGTGCTTATCCTGCCCAGGCCGAAGATTCTCATTTAGGGACAATCCGGGATATGCGCGAGCGATTTGATTGTGAAATTGGACTTTCAGACCACACCCTCGACAATACCGCGGCCATCACCAGCATCGCGCTCGGGGCGAGTATTATTGAAAAACACTTTACCCTTGACCGCAATGGGGGGGGGCCTGATGACACATTTTCAATGGAACCACGCCACCTGGCGGCGTTAACAGAAGATGCTCATAACGCCTGGCAAGCGCTTAATGTTATTGATTACGACAACAGAACTATTGATCAGGGCAATAAACAGTTTCGCCGGTCCCTATACTTTATCAACGCGCTGAAAGCTGGAGATACCATCACCAAAGATGACGTCAAAAGCGTTCGTCCGGGGTATGGACTTCCGCCCAAAGAGTTCCAGAACATCATCGGC
>JAGWAQ010000048.1 GCA_021296375.1 Alphaproteobacteria bacterium | reverse complement strand
TTCTTCAGAGAAACCGATACGCAGCATGAACTCGCGGGTGACGGTGGTGTCTTCCACCAGGCAATTCTGGCAATTCGCCCGCGCCAGACGCTGCGCGACGATCAAGGATACCGCCGCCGAGATCATGAACGGGGGAACCCCCATGTTCATCAATCGCGTGATGGTGGCAATGGCGTCATTGGTGTGGAGGGTGGACAAGAGAAGGTGCCCCGTCAGGGCCGCTTTGACGGCGATATCGACGGTTTCCTGATCGCGGATCTCCCCCACCAGAATGACTTCCGGGTCCTGCCGCAAAAAGGCCCGCAGAATGGATGAGAAGGTCAGGCCGATTTTCTCGTTCGCCTGCACCTGGCCAATCCCCTCAAGATAATATTCAACGGGGTCTTCGGCGGTCATGATGTTCAATTGCGGCTCATTGATCCATTGCAGGGCGCCATAAAGCGTGGTGGTCTTGCCTGAACCGGTGGGGCCGGTCACCAGCACCATGCCTTGCGGCGCTGAAATCGCTTCAATGATGCGATTAAGGTTCTTTTCCGACAAGCCAATCCTGTCAAGGCTCAAGGACGGGTCACCTTTCAGGATACGCATAACAATACGCTCGCCGTTTTTCCCCGGCAGGACGTTAAAGCGGAAGTCAATGTCCTCGCCGTCATGGACGATGGTGATGGCGCCATCCTGCGGCAGGCGTTTTTCGGAAATATCGCAATCCGCCATGATCTTGAAACGAGTCACCACGCCAAGATAATTGCGGATCAGGTAGTCGGTGTATTCATCACGGATTACCAACCGGCCATCCACCCTGAAGCGGATGCGCGCCACCCCGCGGAACGGTTCGATGTGAATATCGGAAGTGTCGCTGTCAATTGCGGTCGCCAGAATATGGTCACAAAACTCAGGCACCAGTTCATCATTATCGGCGGGGAACCGGCTGCGGCGTGATCGCACCGCCCCGCCGCCACCACTGCCGCCACCACCGCCGCCGCCAGCAGAGGGGCGAGGGGGGGCTGATGCTGATTTTTTCGGCTCAAGGACCGTTTTGACCTTCTCATGGCTGCGCAATTCTTCAAACACCGACAGCGGGATAAGCTGAAACTCAATGTTGAAATTGGACAGGGACTTGAACTGCCCCGCGAGACTGGCGGTGGTGGGGTCAACAATCGCCAGTTTCAGGAAGCGGCCTTCCACCGCGAAGGGCATGGCCTTGTTCTTGTCGATCTGTTCTGGGGGGATCAGCCCCAGGGCGCGGGAATCCAGGCCATTGGCATCAAGGGTCAGGCGCCGAATGGCGTAAGCACGCGACAACACCGTCTGGACAAGGTCTTCTTCAACCCCGCCGTCGCGCAACAGCAATTCCAGAATATCACCGGGCTTGGCGGCGCCTTCCGCGCCACGGGCTTTTTCAAGCATGGCGACATCAATGCGGTTGGCGGTTTGCAACACGCGGATGACTTTTTCAGCAACTTCATCAGTATAGGCGGCCATGGGAACTCATCAATTTTCGTCTTCGGTGCCGAGCAGAATATCCGCCGCGGTCTGGGTTGGATCTTCAGGGACAGGCGACGCCTCTTCCTCGATCGGAATGGTCGGGATGGCGATGGCTTGACGTTCCTGCTCGACTTACGGAGCTTCGGGAATGTAATTGAGCGGCAGTTTCACGACATTGCCGATCTCATCAACAATGATGATTCCGCTGGGGATGATTTTGGTGGCGATGGTCGAGCCGCGCCCGAGTTGGGTGCCTTCGCGGATCGTCAATATCTGGTTGGCGGCGGCGGGCAGGTCAAACACCGCGGTGTCTTCAATCACGTCGGTCACGGCATCGGCGGAAAACCGAACCATCGCGGAGGAGGTGAAGCTCGTCTGGGCTTCAATGCCGGGGTATTCCTGCACCACATAGCAATCCGACACAAGCCCGTACGACAGGCCCAGCATCATGTCGCAGAACCGTTCGGCATGGACAATATTGGCAAACGGCCCGAGATCAAGATCAACAGGGTTGTCAGCCCCCGTTTGGCGGATGATGAAGGAGGCGTCAAAAAACTCGCTGTAGGAAGCCTTGAGGTTAATCGCCTGCTGGCGGGCTTCATCAATGGTTTTATGGGTGCCGATGCGCAGATAGTTCATCAACGGCTTTGAGCCGGGGACAATCTCTATCCCGGGGTCAACAAAGATCTGATTGGCAAGCGGACGGCGTGAAATCGCAAGCCCCATGATGCGGTATTTATTGGCGATGATCGCCGCCCGGCTTTCCGACCCCAACAGATCACGGCCGGTCTTCTCTTCTTCCTGAATGCCGAGACCATCATCCTGAAACGAAATGCCGCCAGTGGCGTCTTCGGCGGCGCGTTTCAAATCACGCGAGAAGGGATCATCAATATCAAGCACTTCAGGCGGGGTGGTGTCATCAAGACCATCAGCCTGAGCCCATTGAGGCATGAGCATCACGCCCAGTACACAAACGATGATAAAACGAAAGAATGACATATACCTGTTTTAATCCAACAACATGACCTTATAAAGAAAATTCACATATATCTAAGGTATAAATTGACGTTCTTACGATAAACTCATGCCGCCGTCGATGGGAGTTTTCATCAGGTTCGCCCGGGGCGTGACATTTTGATGAAGACATTGACCGTCGGGATACCGGCAGGAGCGTCAATGTTCTCCTCAATGACATTGACCTCCCCGAATTCACGGATCATCTGATTGCGGTATTTCAACCACAGCAAAAACGTTGTTTTCAGGTTCACGGAAACCACAATCGATTGAACATTGGGCAATTCGTTGTCAATCGCCTCGATCTGCTGGCCTTCCACCTCAACCCTCGGGTCATCTTCCAGGGTTTCGATGAAATTGGTGAAATCTTCACGGATCTGGTTCGTGGGAACAAAGGCTTCCAGCGCCTTTTCAACTTTAACATCAATGGCTTGACGGCGCTGAAGCAGTTGCGCCAATTTCGGCTCGTTAAGGGCGATTTCATTGCGGAAGGATTCCGACTGCTTGCCGGCGTCCTGATTGATGCGGGTTTGGGGGATCAATACCGTGAAGTTCGTCACCACCGTGCCGACGGTTACCCCCACCAGCAGGATAAACATGAAAATCACCGTCAGGATGTTGGTGCCACTGTAATCACGCAGGAAGCGGCGGCGGGAAAACCGGCTTTGGGCAAGTTTTTTGTTGTAGCTGACGGTGGATCGTTCGGTGCGTGCCCCGCGCCTGCCCTTTTTCTTCGGGGTCATGTCCTCCGACGCCTGGTCGGCCCCCGGGGCTATCGGAATGGCGGAAGCGGCCCCGCGGTTGATGTTAACCAGTGAAAACGGGTTGGCGAGGGCTTCGGGGGAGGCGTGGTCAGGTTTCGTGTCACCGGAAAGCTTGGCCGTTGCTGTGTCCGTGGCGTCTTCGTTGATGTCGCCCGATGCCGCCTCGCCCGCCGACATGCCACTGCGCTCAAGAATGGCCATGGCGGTGCTGTCGAGTTCAGCCGCAGAGGGGGCGGCGTGTATCATGGGGGCGGCGTCTTCAAAGCTCGTGCGCGGGGCTTTTTCGAGCTGCTCACGCAGGTTGTCCAGCAATATTTTCGGGTCAACGGAGGCCTCATCGCTTTTATGCCGATGGGGGAAGAGCTTGCGGCTGAGGTCCTGAACAAGCGCCATCATCCCGTCAGACGCCGTGTCATTATGCGGGGCAGGGGCGGGCGCCGCCGTTGTGCCCATCAACCGCATTGCCAAGTCACGCAGCAGGGATTGCGCCTCTGGCCGCAGGGCATCGGCAGAAAGGCTGCTGGCCATATCCCCCATCACGGGCGACGAAGCCTGGGGCGAGGCGGTTTCGGCAACAGGCGCCTGTTTTTTACGGAACCAGCGCATCATTCGACAATCGCCAGGGTGCCGTTGAGGGTGAAGGCGATCAGCTCCTCCGCCTGTTCGGTATTGACGACGATGCTATCGATCAACCCGCTTGCCGCCAGTTCATTCTGAAAGAAGAAAATGACTTTATCATTCTCGGCAAAACCGGAGATCGTGATGTTGGTGGATTCCGTCACGTTCATGGATTGCAGTTCAGCGCCGTCAGGCATGAGGTCGGGTAGTGTTTCCAGCAGATAGGTTTTGCCCGACGGGTTGCGAACAAGCCGCATCTGGTCAATGCTTCGGCCGGCTTCTTTAAGGGAATTGGTGGCGCCATCAAGACGGGCCTTGATGGATTCCGCTTCGGTTTTCAGGTTTTCAAAATCACGGCTGACGCGCTGGCTTTCAAGGAATTGCGGCAGCACCATGCCGATGGTCCAGATCCCCAGCAGCAGCACCATGGCGGCAAAAGACCGCGTCAAGGTGGCGGACAGCACCCCCAACTGACGATTGCGGCGCAAGGATTTGTATTGCGGCAACATATTGACGTTCATGATGGTGCGGAGCCGCTCATCATAAACATTGAGCTTTTGCAGTCCGACCCCGAGGACCGTCGCCAATACCGACGGGTTTTCGTAGGTTTCGGCATAGCTTGTCACTTCTTTCGTGAAGCTCGTGGTCTGGAGGGGGTTCCAGAGCGTCACCGGGGCCAGATCAAGGTGCTTGTCGAGGATCGGGATAATGTTCCGGCACCGCGCGTATTCCGACACCAGATAGACCATGGTGAAGGGCTGAAAGTCTTGCTCTTCCTGCAAATACAGCATCGCCTGCTTGATGACATTGGCGATCCGCCCGGCGACCTCATCCCAGAACTCGCCCTCCAGCGCCCCGGCCTCTTCCGCCTGTTCAAGCAGGACAAGGTCAAATTCACTGATCTCAAGTTTAACGCGATGGATTTTCTCACGCTCAAAGGCCACGCATTGGCAATCGGTGCTGTTGATCTGGACAATCACCTGATTTTGACGTTGCTCATCAATCGGCAAGGTGGCGTAGCGCAGATTGGCCAGGGCGAGGGCTTCGGGGTCGAGGTACACCGGGTTCAAATGCGACGCCAGCACAAGGTCCATCCATGGCTGGATGAGGTTTTCTTCAGCGTAAACAAGCAAGACCCGGGTCAAGTCATCGTTTTCAGATGAAATCAGCACCTGATATTCGATCACCGGATTGTCGAATTTGCCAAGGTCAGGGTCATTTTCAATCCAGAATTCCAGCTCGCGCGCTTCTTTTGCCAGTTCTTTCGGGCTCATGAAGGGCAAGCTCACGATCCGCACCTGGGTGATTGACCCGGGAATGCAAATCGACGCGTCAACGGCGGTCAGTTTGGCTTCATCCTTGATGCTGCGGATGGCGTCGGCAATCATGTCCTGACTGCGCTGGATGTTGTTGAAATCCACCATCCGCGGCAGCCCGACGCTTTGCAGGGTAATGACGTCAATCCGGTCCCCCACAACACGCAACTCAACCAGCGAAACCGCCTGGGGGTGGACTTTAATCGCCACCACCTGATCGGGTTGTCCACCTAAGGGCTTGAGTAATTTGGCGATTTGCGCAAGAGTACTAGACATAGCGGTCCTGCCCCGAGTATGACGGTAACATCACAACCTTGAACCAATAAAGCCTGGTGGCGACAATCGCACGAAACTCCACCTGTTTTTGAGTCAACACATGGAAATTTTCAGCCACTTTAAAAATACTTTTGTTGATGGTGTTGCGGGATTGTCCTCTTCCATCTCGCGGTTGTTTGAGTATTTCATCTCGATCGGGATTCGCGAAGAAACCCTGATCCTGATTTTGATAGGGGCGGGGATATCGGTGCTGCTGCTGATCGCGGCGTTGATGCTGGTGCTGACCCGGGTGAAGATCAGCAAGGATGCCTTGAAAACCCCGAAAATGCCTAAACTCAGCCGCAAGAAAAAACCGGCCAAGACCCCGGCTAAGACCAAAAATACCGCGGAACGCATTAAAGGCCCCAATCCGGCCTTTGCTATTTTCAAGAAACGCGGCAAGACACCGGCGGCCGTTCCGGTCAGTGATGATATTCCGCCTGTCACCGGTGATGACCTGTCGACCTTGAATGAAATCGAGCGTGATATGCTGGCCCTGAAAGAGCTTTACGAAACCGGCCATATTGCGCTGGATGTTTATGTTCAGGAAACGCAAACCCTTTACAACAAAGCCAAAAGCCTCGCTTGACTCATCAGGGGTGGGCAACCTCCTGATCATGGCGACTGCAGCTGCTGAGCGCGGCTTCCCAGGGTTCGATTGATCGCCGAGTTCGGCTGCGATTTGCCGACTTCAGGTTCGATCACCGTCGGTGCCATGAGGATGATCATCTCTTCCACCTTGTTGCCGACGCTGTCTTCGCCCCCAAGCAGGAAGGCGGTGGGCAGACCGGAGGTGGTGGTGCCCGGCAATCCCGTGGCTTCGGCCGAATCCGTTTGCTTGAACAGCCCCGCCAGGACGATCACATCACCCGGGGCGGCGACGAATTTCGTCTTGATTTCATCTTCAATCGTGCCGGTTTCAGAGGTGACATTGGCCAGGGTTGTTTCAAAAGACTGGTCGGTCAGGGTGAAATCAAGGGTGACGTTGTTGTTGTTGGGGTTGATCTGGACATCGGTGACATCAAGGCGGAAGGACACTTCTTCCTCTTCCGTCACGCTCAGCGGCACGGCGATGGGGTTGTTGTTGCTGTCAAACGAAGTCGACTGGGTGACCCGCGTCACCGGCTTGGTGTTCTTGCGCGTGACATAGGCGGACGAGCCTTCCTCGACCAGAAAGGTCGGGCTTGAGTTGGAGCGGCCTAGATCGTTGCTTTCGAGGAAGTCCACCAATGCCTGAACCTGAAGATTTCGCGAGAGCAGGCCGGACACAAACCCGCCGGGGCTGGTTGAGGTGACGTTGTTGGACAGGGCTGTTAAGTCCCGACGCAGGAAAAACCCGTCGGTATCGGCCAGATTGCCGGCAAGGGAATCCGTCTGGAAGGAAAGGTCAAGCTTGCGGCTGAAATCCTTGACGACGTTGATCATGAAAACCTCGACGAGAACCTGACGTTGCGGGCGGTCGAACTCTTCCACCAGGCGAACAAAAAGCTCGATATCGCTGTTCAGGCCAGACACCACTAAACCGGAAAAATCGGTCGCCGCGACAAAATTCGGTGAATTTCCTGCCGGGTCATCTCCGCATCCCGCCGGGCGAGTGGGTTCATCATCTTCAATCTTGACGGGCAATTTGATCTCGGGGATCAGATCACTGGCGGACACATCAACAGAGGTTTCGGTTGAAATGCCGGTGCTGCCCCCATCGGCCTCATCATCAGCTTCAGGCGGCGGGGTTTCTTCCGCTATGGCCTCATCAGTCGCCGCCCCGTCTTCGGTTGCCCCGTCTTCGGTTGCACCTGCGGGGTCGTCCTCCTCTTCGGTGACTTCAAAGGACGAGCCGTTGGCCTCAAAATAGCTGCTCAGGATGGTTTCAATACGCTGAATGGCGTTCTGGCCGCCGTAAACGGCGATTTTCTCGGTGAACACCTCACGCCCTTCGTACACGCAAGGGTCAGACACGGCGAGGTTGGAAAACCCGGGAATGGCTGAAATCGGCGTCCGTTGACGGGTGGTTTTTTTCTTCACCACTTGGGCGGTCTTGGCTTCCGGCACCACCAGGCGGTCGGCAAGGGCGCGATTGGTTTCCTCGTCAAATTTGGCCAGCGCCTCCGCCATCGACAACCGCTTTAAGGTCAGGTTATTGAGCGCTTCGGTGATGTCTTCTCCGCCAGGGTCACGCGGCATGGTGTCGACGGCGTCAAAGAACGCCTCAGCATCACCGGACAGCAGGGATTGCACCATGCCGATCATATCCAGCAGGCGGTTCTTGTCGGATTGCAGGTCCTCAAGCTTGCGTTTTTCGGACAAAGGCTTGCTGAACGTGTCGTCATTCTTTGGAAGCCGGGTGATCAGCAGGTCAATCTCATCATCGGAATAACTTGAGGCGGTTTCCGTTTCGTAATCATAAATGATGGCGCGGGTGACATCGATCAGCTCATTGAGCAAATTGCGTTCCTGCTTGAGCCGCGCCATTTCACGACGTTCATAAAGCGCGGTGTTGTAGGTTTCCACCGCCTGGCGAACGAAATCAATCCGGGCCTTGTATTCGGTGTCGGAATAGAACTGCGCGACCTCAAGGTCCTGGTCGTAAATCAACGACACATTATACTGGCTCAGCACGGCATCAAGGATCGACAGCACCCCGGCTTCGACATTGAGCGAAAGGGTCAGGGGCGAATCCTCGATCTCCGATGACATCAGCACCTGCAGATTAGCTGAACTGGTGATGAATTTCAGGGCGTCGGCAAGCGGCAGCTCAACGAAATTGATCTGCACCACGGGGTTATCCACAACCCCGCGAAGCGCGCCGATCTTGCTCGATACCGCGCCGTCATTGCCGCTGCCCACAAGGGCGAGGTCCGTCGGCAGGCCAAAATACCCCTGGCTGTCGCGCGTAAGGTTGCGCCCGAACACCTGGCCCGGAGGGGAGGTGCTGACGCCGGGGATGCGATTGTCTTCAAGCTCTTGTATCCGGTCTTCCGTCGTTTTCAGCTGGGTGAACAGCGTGGCTTCCAGCTCCTGGCCGGCGGTTTCAAAACTGTCATCAATCTCACGCAGCATGCCGAACAGCTCTTGCTCAAGCTTGAGGCCCTCGCGGATAACAATATCGGAACGTTTCGACGCCCGCAGGCTCGTGATGCGGGTTTTTTCCTTGTCGCTGACCGGTTCATAGCGCGGCGCTTCCGGCTCTTCCGTCAGCGCGCTCTTCATCTCTTCAAACGGATCTTCGGTTTCCGTGAAGCTGACGGGGGTGGCGGTCAGGCTGGCGGGCAGGCCGATGTCGTCGCCATTTCCCCAATTGTCGGTGCCAGCGTAAATGCCCGACAGGCGTTCCAGCGTGTCGATAAAGGACGGGTTGATGAGCGAGTCGTCATGATAACGCAATTGCAGCAATTGCCGCCGCGGCGTCGGGGTCGGCAGTTCAGCGCTTGAGGTGTTGTCAGTGCTGAGCGGCGCGAGAATGCGTTCCTTGACCACTTCCTTGGAGTTCTCGAGATTGACATCCTGCGACAAGCGTTCCGGTGCGCCACAAGAGGCGAGCGTCAGCATGAGCGAAGCGGTGGCTAGTTTATTAAAACCAGCTTTATTAAATAATTCTAATTTATTGGGTTCAAAAAAACCCATCATCATTTTGTTCCATCATCGTGGCCATCATCAGAACCCGGCTCAACGGTAGTGTCCGTGCTGAAATGGGCGTCGAGTTCTGATTTGATGGCATTTCGGATCACCCCTTCCACTTCCTTGTGGATGTAATCGCGAACCACATGACGAACGAGATTGGTGAACGCGTTACCAAAAGCATATTCGGGTGTGTCGGAATTGAAACTATCCGCTTGGGGTGGTTTCAGCTGAGCGACATCATCCATTCGGGATTTGACCTGCTCAAACGGTTGATCGGGCGCTGTCGTGGCGGCGTTTTCAGCGGCTTCTTCCACCAGATGGCCGAGGGCGGCGAACGTGTCATCCTGAGGGGCGATATCTTGCGCCGCATTATCTTGAGATGTGATGTCTTGAGACGTGATCTCTTGAGACGTGATCTCTTGCGGGGTGATGTCTTGAGATGGGATCTCTTGAGATGGGATCTCTTGTGGTTGCGCCATTTGCCGGGAAGTTTCGGCGTCATTTGCCGCCAAATGAGCGGTGGTGACGGCCTCTTCCATCAAGGCGGAAATACGCTGGAACGTCGATTGCGCATCAATGGTCTTGTGTTCAGCCGATTTGGCCGCAGCTTCTTGCCAGAGATCTTCAATATTCGACAGAAGTTCACTTTTCTGACGCGGCTTCACCACTTTTTGTCCCCTTGGTTTGCGTTTCTGATGCCCGCCACGGCGACGGGCCATGGAAGGTGATGATTTAAGGCCGTGCCCTCACGTCAGGAAACGGCGGGCCCACCGGAGGTCAATGCCGTTTCGGGGGTCAATGCCGTTTTTCCGTGAAAACCACGAATCATCTAAACCGAGATAATAACCAATATATTGAGGATCGGCCAGCAAATAAACACAAGACTTATGAAAACACCGAAGGGAAGAGCGGTTTGGCCATCGCCGCGATTGGTGGCGATCATCGCCATCCCGACCAGCGCCCCGATCAAGGCGGCAAGGA
>JAGWAQ010000214.1 GCA_021296375.1 Alphaproteobacteria bacterium | reverse complement strand
CTGGGGCTGGCGATTGAAGGCGAGGCGAAACTTGACGCCATGTTGCGCTGGACAGATCAGCCGCTGGTGAAATTTGCCGAATGGGGGCTGGTGGTGCTGTTTGCCCTGCATATGATGCTGGGGCTTCGGGTCATGCTGTTGGAATGGGCGCCATGGTCGGGCGGCCTGCGTCTTGGCTGGGTTGTTGCGGGCGGCACCATTGCCCTGATCACAGGGTTCATTTTTATCGCCGGGGTGATGTGATGATGATAGAGCGCCATGAAACCGATATTCTTATCCTTGGCACCGGCGGGGCAGGGCTGTTCGCCGCGCTTCATGCCAAACAGGCCAACCCCGACCTCGACATTACGCTTGCGGTCAAAGGGCTGGTGGGGAAATGCGGCTGCACGCGGATGGTGCAGGGAGGCTATAATGTTGCCCTTAATCCCGGCGACAGTGTTGAGCGGCATTTCATGGACACGATCGTCGGCGGCAAATGGTTGCCGCGACAGGACCTCGCCTGGCGGTTATGCGAAACCGCGGTGGAACGAATTCAGGAACTCGAGAATGAAATCGGCTGTTTCTTTGATCGCAACGCGGATGGCACGCTCCACCAGAAAGCCTTCGCAGGCCAGAGCTTTGACCGCACCGCCCATAAAGCGGATCTGACAGGGATCGAGATCATCAATCGCCTGATGGAAAAAGTCTGGGCGGCGAAAGTGCGGCGGCTCGAAGAACACCGCGCCATCAAGCTGATCCCTGCCCGCGATGGTTCAGGCCTCGCCGGGGTAATGTTGATCGATATGCGGGGGGGCAGCTACCGTTATATCGCCGCTAAAGCGGTATTGATGGCCACCGGCGCCGGGCCAAGCATGTATCTCTACCACACGCCTTCAGGCGACAAGACCTGCGACGGGCTGGCGATGATGCTTGACTACGGCCTGCCCTTGCGTGACATGGAAATGGTGCAGTTCCACCCCACCGGTCTGCTTGGCGGCCCCGACACCCGCATGACCGGCACGGTGCTGGAAGAAGGGTTGCGCGGCGCCGGGGGGCATTTGCTCAATGGCGCCGGCGAAAGGTTCATGTCGTCGTATGACCCGGCAGGGGAACGCGCGACGCGCGATATTGTCAGCCGCGGGATTTATCAGGAAATGCGCGAGGGCCGCACCACCCCCATGGGGGGCGTCTATATTTCCATGGGGCATCTCGGGCCTGACCATGTGGCCACATCTTTCCCGGGCATGGTCAAGCGATGCCAGGATTGCGGCTTTGACCTGGCGGGGGGGCAGGTCGAGGTGGTGCCGACGGCCCATTACATGATGGGCGGGGTCGAATTTAACCCCGATACCTCAACCGCTGTCCCGGGGCTGTTCGCGGCAGGGGAGGATTGCGGCGGGGTTCATGGCGCCAATCGTCTTGGCGGCAATGGCGTTGCCAATTCAACGGTCTTTGGCGGCATCGCTGGCGACAGTATGGCGGCTTATGTGGCGGGGGTATCGCATCACCGTGACCCTGATGAAGCGAAAATCACCGAAGCGGTGCTGGAGGCCGAACACCCGTTCAGCCGCCACGTCGGCAATAGCGCTGATCTGCGGGATGCGCTGGCGCAAACCATGTGGGATGATGTTGGCATCCTGCGCACCAAACACGGGCTTGATCAAGGCGCGGCCAAACTCAAGCAATACGCAAGCGAGGTGATGGAGATCGGCGTTGCCGATGGCAATCGCGCCTTTAACCTGACCTGGCACGACTGGCCGATCTCATCAGCACCGCCGCGCAGGCACGGGATGACAGCCGCGGCGCCCATTTCCGGGAAGATTTCGGCGCCACGGGGGTTCTCGACACCACCCGCTATACCCAGGTGCGCAAGAGCGGGGACGGGCTTGCGGTTGCCATGAAGCCGGTGGAATTTTCCATTGTGAAGCCGGGCGAAAGCTTGATCGACGGGCCGATCGGCGCCCCCACTCCGCCCGCCGCCGCAGAATAAAGTCAACGGAAAGGACCGTGACATGACCATCACCAGAGCCAAGGTCGAAGAAGCCGCCTTCACCATTATGCAAAAGGCCGCGATTGATATTCCTGATGATTATCTTGGCGGCATCAAACGCATGAGCGAACGCGAA
This sequence comes from Alphaproteobacteria bacterium, assembly GCA_021296375.1. Lineage (GTDB taxonomy): Bacteria > Pseudomonadota > Alphaproteobacteria > Puniceispirillales > UBA1172 > JAGWAQ01. The sequence goes on along the minus strand of JAGWAQ010000214.1, from coordinate 198 downwards.
GATGGTGATCTTTCGGCGTTCGTGCTGAAGGCCATGCTGGATAATTACGAAGCCGCCAAGGAAGACCGCCGCCCGATGTGCGCGGACACCGGCTTGCCGCGCTATTACGTCAAGATGGGGGATAAGGCCCAGCTCGACTGTTTTGTCGGGCTTGACCAGGGGTTGCGGGCGGCGACCGCGCGCGCGACCACCGAAGTG
>JAGWAQ010000047.1 GCA_021296375.1 Alphaproteobacteria bacterium | reverse complement strand
GGTTATCAATCGTGGCGGTTTTCAATCGTGATGCTTTCAGTGTAGACTCGCCGAAAGGAAAGATATGGCGACATGAAAGATATTCTGACCATTACTGATCCGGTGCGGATCTCCTTCATTGAGGCATTGCTGAAAGACGCCGGCATCATTTACGCCATCAGGGATGGCCATATGGCCGATCTGCTCGGCCAGCAGAACGGCTTGTTCCCGCGTCGTCTGGCGGTGGAGGATGACGCCGTCATGCAGGCGGAACGGGTCCTGCGCTCTGCCGAGCAATGGTATGACGAATAGCATCATGGCGCCTCAGGATCTCACCTGCGACCGCTGGTATGACGGCAGCCTGACCCTTCGGCAACCGGCGCGCGGTTTTCGCGCCACCACGGACGCTATCCTGCTGGCGGCGGCCATTCCCCTTGATGTCCAGCATCCGCTTGAATTGGGGGCGGGGGCGGGGGCGGTGACGATTGCGCTGGCGGCACGATTGCCGAAACTGCCGATCACCGCCATTGAGCGCGACCCCGACATGGCGGCATTATTGGCGCGAAATGCCGAAGACAACGGCTTCTCGGATCGCATCACCATCATCACCAGTGACGCTTTATTGGCCAAGGCCCCCTGGCATGGTCGTCATGATCTCGTCCTCGCCAATCCCCCCTATAATGACATTTCCTCATCTTTATCGGCCAATGATCACCGCAAGGCGTCGATGGCGGCGGCGGATCTTGGCGCCTGGGTCATGGCCTCCGCCGGAGCCCTTGCCCCGAAAGGCCGCATGGTGATGATCAGCCGCGCCGACCGCCTTGATGAGGTGCTGGCCGCCCTGCCGCCAATCTTTGGTGATGTCTCCCTGCGCGCGATCCACAGTTTGCCCGATGCCCCGGCAAGCCGGGTGCTGATCACCGCACGCAAAGGCATTTCAGGTGCGCTGACCATGCTGCCGCCGTTGATCCTGCGCAAGGATGCCGAGAATTTAACCGCCGAGATGGACGCCATCAGCCATCACCGCGCGGCGATTGACCTGTTGCCGCCGGGGCGCAATTTCGGCAAGGTGCGCTTGCCCTACTGATCGTTGTTCAGCTCGCGCTTGTCGTTGTTCAGCTTGCGCTTGTCGTCGTGATGATGCGGTGTTGAATTTCCCCCCCAATGTGATGTACTGATAGTTATGTTCAGTTTCATCAAAAATCTTTTTGGCAAACCTGCCCCGACGGTTCCCGTGCTTCGCTTGACAGGCATGATCGCTGTGTCCAGCGGCACCCGCCGCGGCCTGTCGCTGGCCGCGCTTTCCCCTTCCATCGACAAGGCGTTTAACACCAAGGGCGCGAAAGCCGTGGCATTGGCGATCAATTCCCCTGGCGGCTCGCCGGTGCAATCGGCGCTTATCTTTGAGCGCATCCGGCATTTGTCGCGTGAAAAAAACATCCCTGTCATCAGCTTTGTTGAAGACGTGGCGGCGTCAGGCGGCTATTGGCTGGCTTGCGCGGGGGATGAGATTTACGCCAATGGCGCGTCGGTAATCGGCTCCATCGGCGTGGTGTCGGCAGGGTTTGGTTTTGAAGGCGCGATCGAAAAGCTTGGCATCACCCGCCGTGTTTATACCCCTGGCGAAAAGAAAGTCATGCTCGACCCGTTTCAGCCTGAAAATCAGGAAGATATCGATCGCCTGAAAGACCTTCAGCGTGACATCCATGAGCAGTTCGTGGCGATGGTCAAATCCCGCCGCGGCTCCAAGCTGACGGAAACCGACAAGGAATTGTTCTCCGGCGCGTTCTGGACCGGCGGCAAATCGGTTGAGCTGGGCTTGATCGATCATCTCGGGGAATTGCGCCAGACCCTCAAATCCCGCTTCGGGGACAAGGTTGTCATCAAGCTGATCGAACCCAAACGCTCGATGCTGGGGCTGTCGTCGTCGTCAAATGGCGTCACGGCGCGTCTGGCGGAACATTCGATTGATCACATGATCGCGGTGATGGATGAAAAATCCGCCCGCTCACGCTTCGGGCTTTAAGAGGTTGCTATGCTGTCGCCATCAAAACTGATTACTCTGGGGATTGTGCTGGTGCTGGTGTGGTTTATTTTCCGCACCATCGAGCGGCGCAATAACGTCACCGCAGATGCCGCCAGCAAAGCCAAAAAATCCACGACAGTGGAGATGACGGAATGCGCAGTTTGCGGGGCCTGGGTTGACAGTCCTTGCGCCGAAAAAGATTGCCCGATCAGCGGTTGATGCCCGCCCCGCAATCCTCTATTGTGCGGGGATTATTGCGCCAGCGCGTGCTGGCGGTGCGACATCTCCTGTTCAGGTTTTGACATGACCACTGAAACTTCTTCGGATAAGGCAAAGCGGAAAAGCTACCAGTCTATTATTCTGACCCTCCAGCAGTACTGGGCGGATCAAGGGTGCGTGATCTTGCAGCCCTATGACATGGAGGTTGGGGCCGGCACATTTCACCCCGCCACCACCTTGCGCGCGCTTGGCCCCGATGACATCTGGAACGCCGCTTATGTTCAGCCGTCGCGCCGCCCGTCGGATGGCCGCTATGGCGAAAACCCCAACCGGCTCCAGCATTACTACCAGTTTCAGGTGATCATGAAACCATCCCCCGCCGATAGCCAGGATTTGTTCCTCGGCTCGTTGAAGGCGATTGGCCTTAACCCCGCTGTCCATGATATTCGTTTTGTGGAAGATGATTGGGAATCCCCCACTCTTGGCGCGGCGGGTCTGGGCTGGGAAGTCTGGTGCGATGGCATGGAAGTGTCGCAATTCACCTATTTTCAGCAGGTGGGGGGGATCGAATGTGACCCCGTGCCGGTGGAATTGACCTATGGTCTTGAACGGCTGGTGATGTTTATTCAGGGCGTCGAAAATGTCTATGATCTCGATTGGGATGGCGTGCCGAAAGACCAGGGCGGCAAGGTATATGGCGATATTTTCCATACAGCTGAAGTCGATTACTCCCACAATAATTTTGACCGCGCCAATACCGATGCGCTAATGCAGCATTTCCTCGATGCCGAAGCCGAATGCGCAAGCCTGCTTTCGGGCGACCGGCCGTTGCCTCTGCCGGCCTATGATCAGTGCATGAAGGCCAGTCATTTGTTTAACCTGCTCGATGCCCGCGGGGTGATCTCTGTTGCCGAACGTCAGGGCTATATTGGCCGCGTCCGCAACCTCGCAAAAGCTTGCTGTGAAGCCTGGGTGGCCGCCGGCAAAGCCGCAAAGGGGGAGGCGTAACATGGCTGAACTTTTTGTTGAGTTGTTCGGGGAAGAAATTCCGGCCCGCATGCAGGTTGCCGCCGAAGCGCGGTTGACGGAAGCGCTCACCAAAACGGTCAAGGACGCTGGCCTTGGCGGCGGTAACGCCAAGTCCTGGTCGGGTCCACGTCGCCTGGCGGTGGCGCTCCCTGATGTCGAGATGATGCAGCCTGACCTCAATGAAGAACGTCGTGGCCCCCGCGCCGATGCGCCGGAACAGGCGATAGCCGGGTTCCTGAAAGGCGCCGGAATTACCCTTGATCAAGCCGAACGTCGCGACACCCCGAAAGGCGAGTTTCTGTTCGCGGTGATCAACAAAAAAGGCGCGGCGGCGGCGGATGTCCTGCCGCCGATGATCGCCGAAGTATTGGCAAATTTCACCTGGCCCAAAAGCATGCGCTGGGGGCGGTCCCGTTCACGTTGGGTGCGGCCCCTGCACCGCGTTTCTGTCTTGTTTGACGGCCAGCCATTGAGCGGCTCGCTCGATCTTGGCGGCGGACAGGTGATTGAATTTGGCGGCGCGACCCTTGGTCATCGGATGATCTCGCCCGCTGAAATTGAACTGTCTTCAGGCAAGCTTTATGACGCCCAGCTCGCTGAACATGCGGTCATCGCTGATCGCGCGGCGCGGGTTGAGATGATCACCGGCAAAATGGCTGAACTGACTTCCGCCGAAGGCCGCGAGGTCCGTGATGATCAGGGCCTGATGGCAGAGGTCGCCGGGCTGGTGGAATTCCCTCATCCCGTCATGGGGGCGATTGATGACAATTTCATGGCCTTGCCGCCGGAAATCCTTGTCGTGTCGATGCGCAGTCACCAGAAATATTTTGCGGTATCGGAAAAAGATGGTGGTCTTGCCCCGCGCTTCATCACCATCGCGAACATGACGCCGGATGCCGAGCGCGACGCCTTGATCCGTGTCGGCAATGAACGTGTGTTGCGCGCCCGTCTGGCGGATGCGCGCTTTTTCTGGGATCAGGATCGCGCCGCTCCTCTTGCCGATAACACTAGCCGACTGTCGGGGATCACCTTCTTTGAAGGGCTGGGAACCATGGGGGATAAGGCCGCGCGGCTCGAAACCCTGGCCGGGCAGATCGCAAGCCTGATCGGGGCTGACGCCGCCGCCGCCAAACAAGCGGGGCTGCTGGCGAAAGCTGATCTGGTGTCCGAAACCGTCGGTGAATTTCCGGAATTGCAGGGCATTATTGGCGGTTATCTTGCGCGTGATGCCCATGGTGACGCGGTTGCTGATGCGATTGCCGGCCATTACCGCCCTGAAGGGCCGGGGGATGATGTGCCGCAAGCTCCGGTCACTGTAGCCGTCGCCCTGGCGGATAAGATCGACACGCTGGTGGGGTTCTTCGGGGTAGGGGCTGTGCCGACGGGGTCAAAAGACCCCTTTGCCCTGCGCCGTGCCGCCCTCGGGGTGCTGCGGATTGTTGTTGAAAATAACCTCACCCTCAATCTGGCGGATGTGTTGGCCGCCGCCGCCGCCACCCACGGGTTTGACGGTGTCGCGGAAACATTGCCGCCGTTTATTCAGGACCGCTTCAAGGTCTGGTTGCGTGATCAGGGCATCGGTCATGACATTGTCGCCAGTTTGATCCGGGCGGATGACCCCCGCTGGGGTGAGCTGACCCACATCACCCGTCTGGCCGGGGCGATGGCGGAACTGCTGGCAACCGATGATGGCGCGGGATTAATGGCAGGGTACAAACGCGCCAGCAATATTCTGGCGGCGGAAGAAAAGAAAGACGGCGCCCGTTATGACGGCGCGGTTGATGCCGCGCTCATCAGCGTGCCCGCCGAACAGGCGTTGTTTGACCGCGTCACGGCGGAACAATCGGCGCGTCAAGACGACACCGACGCGATGATCACCCAGCTCAGGCAGTTGGGGGGGATGCGCGCGCCTATCGATACGTTCTTTGATGATACAACCGTCAATGACGATGATCCGGCAATCCGCCTGAACCGCCTTAATCTGTTGGGGCAGATCAGGGCGTTGATGAACAGTTTTGCAGATTTTTCAGCGATTGAGGGCTGATCCCCAAGGAGTAAAATACATGGCACAATGGGTATATAATTTTGGTGGTGGCAAGACGGAAGGTGACGCCACCATGCGCGATCTGCTCGGCGGCAAAGGGGCTAATCTGGCGGAGATGAGCGAGATCGGCCTGCCTGTCCCCCCCGGCTTTACGCTGTCAACGGAAGTCTGCACCTATTATTATGACCATGGCCACACCTACCCTGAAGAGCTGGTGGCGCAGGTTGATGCCGCGATCGCCCAGGTTGAGGCCGTCACCTCACTTGGTTTTGCCGATGCCGGCAATCCCTTGTTGCTGTCGGTTCGTTCCGGTTCCCGCGCCTCGATGCCGGGGATGATGGACACGGTCCTGAACCTTGGCCTGAATTCCACCGTTGTCGAAGGTCTGGTGGCGAAATCCGGCGACAAGCGTTTTGCGTGGGATTCCTACCGCCGCTTCATCCAGATGTTCGGCGATGTTGTCCTCGGGGTTGACCACGGGTTGTTTGAAGACGCGCTCGAAGGCATGAAAGACCGCCGCGGTGTTTATGATGACGTCGAGCTGACCGGTGATGACCTCGAAGAACTGGTGGCGGAATACCTGTCGATCGTCGAAGATGAAACCGGCACGCCTTTCCCGCAAGACCCGAAAGACCAGCTCTGGGGCGCGATCGGGGCTGTGTTTGACAGTTGGATGAACCAGCGCGCCATCACCTATCGGCGGCTCAACAATATTCCCGCCGCCTGGGGAACCGCGGTTAATGTCCAGTCCATGGTGTTTGGCAATATGGGGGACGATTGCGCCACCGGCGTCGCCTTTACCCGCAACCCGTCGACGGGTGAAAACGCATTCTATGGGGAGTTTCTTGTCAATGCCCAGGGCGAAGACGTGGTGGCGGGCATCCGCACCCCCCGCAACCTGACCATTGAGGAACGCAACGCCAGCGGCAATGACCAGCTGTCGATGGAAGAGGAAATGCCGGAAGTTTTCGCCCAATTGGCAGAAACCCGCACGATCCTTGAAAATCATTACCGCGATATGCAGGACATCGAGTTCACCATTCAGGAAGGCAAGCTCTACATGCTCCAGACCCGTAACGGCAAACGGACGGCGGAAGCCGCCCTGCGCATGGCGGTGGAGATGGCGGATGAAGGCTTGATCACCAAGGATGAGGCGATCCTGCGTGTTGACGCCGCCTCACTTGACCAATTGCTGCACCCGACGCTTGATAAATCCGCCGACAAAACCGTCTTGACCCGCGGTTTGCCCGCCTCGCCCGGTGCGGCGGCAGGTGAGGTCGTGCTGACGGCAGATAAAGCCGAAGAGATCGCCGCCTCTGGTCGTTCCGTCATTCTCGTGCGGCTTGAAACCAGCCCTGAAGATATTCACGGCATGCACGCCGCCACGGGGATTCTGACCGCCCGCGGGGGGATGACCAGTCACGCCGCTGTTGTGGCGCGTGGCATGGGGCGTCCATGTGTGTCCGGTGCCGGCGAAGTGCGGATCGATGAAGAGGCGGAGCTGATTCATATCGGCGAGCATACCATCAAGGTTGGCGAAACCATTACCCTTGATGGCGGGACGGGCGAGGTCTTTATGGGGACGGTGCCAACCATCCAGCCAAAGCTTTCCGGTGCTTTTGCCAGCCTCATTGCCTGGGCTGATGACGCCCGCCGCATGAAGATCAGGGCCAATGCCGAAACGCCTCTTGATGCCAAGACAGCACGCGATTTTGGCGCCGAAGGGATCGGCCTGTGCCGCACGGAACACATGTTCTTTGATGCGGATCGCATTATTGCCATGCGGGAAATGATCATGGCGCCCGATACCGATGGCCGTGAGGTGGCGCTCGCCAAACTTCTGCCGATGCAGCGTCAGGATTTTACCGAATTGTTCAAGATCATGGCGGGCTTGCCGGTGACGATCCGCTTGCTGGACCCGCCGCTTCATGAATTCCTGCCCCATGGCACGGATGAGTTGAACGACGTTGCCGCCGCCGCTGGCGTCAGCCCTCGCGTGGCGAAAGAACGTGCCTTAAAGCTCAACGAAGCCAACCCCATGCTTGGGCATCGCGGTTGCCGTTTGGCCATCACCTATCCGGAAATCTGCGCCATGCAGGCGCGCGCTATTTTTGAAGCCGCCAGCGCCGTCCAGAACGATGGCGGGGATCCGGTCCTGGCGGAAATCATGGTGCCGTTGGCCGCCACCGCGCGGGAGGTCGAAATCTGCCGCAAGATCATCGACGATACCGCCGAAGCCGTGCGCGGTGAAACCGGTATCGCGGTTGATTACATGGTGGGGACGATGATCGAATTACCGCGCGCCGCTTTGCTGGCCGGGGAGATCGCTGATCAGGCGGAGTTTTTCTCTTTCGGCACCAATGACCTGACGCAAACCGCCCTTGGCATCAGCCGTGATGACGCCGGGCAATTCCTGCGCGAATACGCCGAGGCGGAAATCTACCCCGTCGATCCGTTTGTTTCGATTGATGTTGATGGCGTCGGCGCGCTTGTCCGCACTGGCGCTGAAGGGGGCCGCGCGACACGTCCTGACCTCAAGATGGGGATTTGCGGCGAGCATGGCGGGGACCCGGATTCCATCGAGTTCTTTGAAAGCATCGGGCTTGATTATGTGTCGTGTTCACCGTTCCGGGTGCCGATTGCCCGGCTGGCTGCGGCGCAAGCGGCGATCAAGGCGAAAGCCTGATCCGGCTCATCCAGACAATAAAAAAGGCCGGAGTCATCCGGCCTTTTCTGTTTCAGGTTTTCGGGGTTTTATCGGGCCTGCTCAGCTCGCTTTACCGGCCACGATTTTCGGCTTGGCGTCAGGGGATGCGCCTGCTGAAATGCTGATTTTGCGCGGCTTCATGGCATCGGGGATGACGCGCTGAAGGTCGATATGCAGCAGCCCGTCGCGAATGCTGGCGCCATTGACGTTGATGAAATCGGCAAGCTGGAAGCGGCGCTCGAAATTGCGTCCGGCGATTCCGCGGTGCAGATAGGTGACGTCCCGCGCCTTGTCGTCAGGCGATTGGGTGCCGGTGATGATCAGCATCTGGTCATGAACCGTAACGTCAAGCTCGTCTTCGGCAAAACCCGCCACCGCCATGGAAATGCGGTAGTCGTCCTCGCCGTGTTTTTCGATGTTATAGGGTGGCCAGTTGGATTGCTGGTCGGCGGCTCCCGTCATCATGCTGTCGACGAGATTGGCCATGCGGTCAAAACCAATGGCGGTCCGGAATACCGGGGTCAGGTCTAAAGTGTTCATGTGCATCCTCCTTGATAAGCAATGCGTGCCTTGCCCTTACCTGCGCTCCCGTGGGAGCAGGGGTCGGCGTCTGGTTGTGGCCTCCTTGTTCCCGTTACGGCGAACACGGCCTCTCAACACCACAATGGTCGTTGATAGAATTCATGTAGGAAGGGGGAGGGCGGTTTTCAAGACCGCAAACTCTCCGCCCAAAAGAAAAGGCCACCCGAAGGTGGCCTGATCAGAATTTCGCAAGATGCGCAAGACGCGCATGCCTCAGGAACCAAGACCTGCAAAGCGCTTGTTAAAGCGTGCGACCATACCGCCCGCATCAAGGATACGGTGCTGGCCGGTCCAGGCCGGATGGGATTTCGGGTCGATGTCCAGTTTCAGGACGTCGCCAGGCTTACCCCAAGTGGAACGGGTCTTGTATTCGGTCCCATCAGTCATCACGACGGTGATCTCATGGTATTCTGGGTGAATTTCGTTTTTCATCATAAATCTCCAATGATCACCATGCCGACGGTGATCGGTAATCAAAGCTGTATACTAGGTTGGCCCCCTGGTTGCAAGTCCTTATCAGCGGGGCTTGCGTAAGCTGGCCCCGGATGATCACTGGAATGATCGCAGGGGGCGTGATTTCTGCGTCCAATCGCCGTGGTGGCGGGGCGGGAAGTTATGCTATGGTCGGGGCATGTCACAAACGCCTTCCTCACCCTCGCGTCCGTCGCTGAAGAAAATCACGCCTTTGCGCTCGCTTTGGCCGTGGATCAAGCCGCATCGCCGCCAGGTGGCCTATGCGCTTGGCGCGATTCTGATGGTGGCGACGGCGCTGCTTTCGCTTGGGCGGGGGATTGCCTATCTGGTGGATAGCGGGCTGAGCAAGGGTGATGACGCTTTGCTCGACCGCGCGGTGCTGATCTGCCTTGGCTTGACCATCATGCTGGCGTTGGGCAGTTACCTGCGGGCGGTGCTGATCAATAAAGTCGCGGAACGGGTGATCGCGGATATCCGCAAATCGCTGTTTCGGCATACCCTCGGGCTGTCGACCTCGTGGTTTGAGATGTCGCGCACCGGTGATGTTCTGTCGACCCTGAGCGTCGACACCACCTTGATCCAGACGGTCGTCGCCTCCACCCTGTCGATGGCCATGCGCAATATTCTGGTGCTGACTGGCGGCATCACCATGGTGGTGTTGACCTCCCCGAAACTGACCCTCATCATCCTCGGGGTGATCCCTCTGGTGGTGGTGCCGGTGATCGTGCTGGGGCGGCGGTTGCGGGCGCAATCCAAAATCGCCCAGGACCGTTTGGCCGATGTCTCCGTTGAAGCCGAAGAAGCTATCACCGCTGTTCATACGATCCATGCCTTTGCCCGCCAGGACACGATTGCCAAGGCTTTCAACAGCGCCGTTGAGGCCAGCCATGACGCCTCGATCAAGCGTCTTGTGATGCGCGGCACCATGAGCGGAACGGTTATCCTGCTGGTGTTTTCCGCCATCACCTTCATCCTGTGGGTTGGCGGCAAGGACCTGCTGGCGGGGGAAATGTCAGCGGGGGATCGGTCGGCATTTGTGTTTTATTCAGCCCTGGTGGCGTCGTCGGTGGGCGCGCTGTCGGATATGTCCGGCGAATTGCAACGGGCGGCGGGGGCGGCTGAACGCGTTGCCGGCCTGTTGCAGGAACAGCAGACCATCAT
>JAGWAQ010000046.1 GCA_021296375.1 Alphaproteobacteria bacterium | reverse complement strand
CCCCGCCAATATGGTGTTGATGACCGCCGGGGCGAATTTTGGCTACACGCAATCCCTGCCGTTTCTGGTGGGGGTGATCGTCGGCAAATTATTGCTTTACCTGGCCTTGGGGCTGGGGTTGTTCGCGGTGCTTGATCAGGTGCCTTACGGGTTTGATGTGCTGAAATACAGCTCCGCCGCCTATGTGCTCTACCTGAGCTACATGATGTCAAAAGCCCCGTTTGCCTCAAAGAAAGATGGCATGACAACCCCGCCGGGGTTTATGCCCGGGCTGCTGGTGCATCCGCTTAACCCGAAAGCTTACGCCATGCTGAGTGTCGCCTGGTCGCATTTTGGCCCGATGATGGAAGGGCTGGCGTGGCGGACGTTTGTCATTTGCATCACGTTTCTGCTGGTTCAGGTGGTGGTGCATAACTTCTGGTGCTACGCCGGCGACAGGCTGATTGGACTGATCAGGAATGAGAAACGGAAAAGCCAAATTCAGCAAGGGCTCGCCTTTCTGACGGCACTGGTGGTGGTGTGGGTGGTTCTTTGGACTTAAATAAATAGGCTCAGGCCCCCGCCCATAGGACGGGCGACTTCCGCCTTAGGGGTAATTATTATAAATTAATAAATTATTAACAATTTGGTCTTCTGTAGAGGAGACCGAGTTATGCTTTTTTGCCCCCGTTCATTGTTTCATCCATTGGGGCAAGCTCATGCCCATCGAGCCAGGTCATCGCGACTGACGGTGATCGGGGTCATGCTTGTGGTGGCGCAAGGCTGCGGCGGCGGTGGTGGCGGCGGCGCCAGCAGTACCCCCGGCTCGACGCCTCGGCTCATCATCACCCGGCCGCAACCGTTGCCCCCAAGCGGCGCGTCGGAACTCGACAATACCCCGGCGCTGGCGCTGGTGCAGGCGGCGCAGATTTACGACCTCGACATGGCGGGGGCGGGCCATCAAGTGGCGGTGCTGGACAGCGGGGTTGATGCCAGTCACCCGGAACTGGCCGGGCGGGTGATCGGCGGCGGGGATTTCCAGAACAATAGCGAGGACGGCAGGGTAGACCCCAACGGGCATGGCACTCATGTCGCCAGCATCATCGCCGCCGCCAAAGATGATTTCGGGATTTTCGGCATCGTGCCTGACGCCGAGATTGTGTCCTACCGCATTTTGAACGCCAGGGGTGTTTTTGGCGGCAAATCAGGTGAGCAGATGATTCCCGTGATTCTCAATGATGTCGACAGCCGTGATCTGCCTGTGGTCAACAATTCCTGGTCGTCTTTCTATGAGATCAATGATTTTCCCGCCGCCACCATCGAAGCCAGTCTCGGGGCCGAGCTTGATGCCTATCAGAACAAGGCGACCGCCGCCGGGCCTGTGCTGGTTTGGGCGGCGGGCAACGGCAGTGATGGCAATGTGTCGATTCGCAGTGGCTTGCCTTATTATTTCCCTGAGCTTGAAGACAATTGGCTGGCGGTGGTGGCGGTTGATGTCAATGGCAAGGAGCCGAATTACACCAACCGCTGCGGGCTTGCCGCCGATTGGTGCCTGACGGCGCCCGGCGGTGGCGACAGCCGGTCGGTCAATGGCATTGAAGCGGCAAACGCTGGCGGCGGGTACACCCGCAAATCAGGCACGTCAATGGCGGCACCGGTGGTGTCTGGCGCTTTGACCTTGCTGATGGAGGCGATGCCGACCCTGTCGCCACGTCAGGCGGCCGCGCGGCTCAAGGAAACCGCCACCTATGATGGTCTTGAAACCGCCGATGGCTGCACCGTCGACAGTTGCAGTGACGCGCAGATGCAGGAGGTGTTCGGCCATGGATTGATCCAGGTCGCGGATGCCCTGCAGCCGATTGGCGATGCGTCGATCATCACCTCGCTTGGGCCGGGGCAATCGGCCACCACCACCTATCTGGTGACACCGGGGATCATGGGGGATTCCGTCAAGCGCGCCCTCGACGGGGCGATGGCGGTGGTCCATGACGGTTTTGATGGCGCGATGTTCCTCACCCCCCTTGATGTTCGGGTGGTGACGGCGGAACCTTCTGTTGAGCTGGGGCATCAGGCACCGCCTGCCTTCAGCACCATTGCCATGCCGATGGGGCTGGTGACATCATTCGCGCCAACGGCACCGGCGGTGGAGGATCTGCCGGCACGATTGATCGATATCCCCGCCCGCGACGTCGACGGCTGGCACGGGGTCCATTTGAAAGACCACGAGCTTGATGCGCGGGTGATGATGGGCCATGGCCATGATCGTCAGGCCGTTCATCTGGTGCTGCAGCATAATGGGCATGATGATAACCCGGGCTGGGTCGGGGGCGGCATCGACCGCAGCAACGATTGGCTGGATGGGTATTCCTCTGGCGGGTTCGGGCTTGATGGCGCGACATCGCAATGGCTGTTCGCCGGGCGAAGCTTGCGGGTTGGCGGCGCCGTGGTGACGGCCGAAGCCTTGATGGGCCAGACCCGACTTGCCCCAACGTCAGGGGGGATTGTGTCGTCAGCGTCAATTCAATACGACGCCTGGTCGCTCCAGCTCGACCAGCCCGTGGGGGCGGTGGATTGGCAGGTGGCCATCACCCAGCCGCCGGGCTTGCGGTCAGGGCACATCACCCTTGAACAACCCAGCGGCCTGTCGGCAAGCGGGGCGGAATTCACCTCCCGCCGCTATGACCTCAAGCTCGGGGCGCGCGAGCGGCACAACAGCCTGAGCATGGCGACGTCGGTATTTGCTGAAAGTGAATTGAAGGCCAGTGTGCATTACATTGAAAACTACGGCCATCGCGCGGGGATCAGTGATCAGCAGCTTTCCGTCAGCCTTAACCTGAACTTTTAGGCTAAAGACCATCCTTAATATTCAGAGGGATTAAGAGAATATTCATTATTCCTGTGCATTGATGAGGCATGTGGTGTTGGCGGTCATGGGTAAACGGAATGGGGATGGGGGTCTTGCTTTGGGTCTTGCTGCGGGTCTTGATGCGGGTCCTGGTACTGATGGTCATGCCGATCGTCATGCCGATCAGCATGATGGCGCCAATGGCAGTGATCGGGACCACGGGTCGGAGTTGGGCCGCCGAGCCGGAAGCGACACCCGCCAGCATCATCACCCTTTTGTATGATCATCTTGCGGATGCGGTTGATCAGCCGGAATCACATAATTCCGAATCACATGATCCGGCATTGCAGGTGATCAGAGATCATCTCGCGCTGATCATCACCGACCCTGAAGCGGCGGTGATCGCTGTTATTCTGGCGCGTCGAGGCGGTGACATGGCGCTTGCCCTGACCCTCGCCACCATGGCGCTGGACCATGGGGCATCGAGTTCAAGGCTGGTCTATGAACTGGGTTTCACCCTCTTGCTTGATGGAAAATGCGGGCAGGCGAAACCGATCTTTCAGGCGTTTGCGGATGGCCGTATTCCGGCCGAAGACTGGATTGTTGAGGAAAGCCGGCGGGCGCTGTTGCTTTGCCCTGCCGATAACCTGTGGTTTTATGACATCACTTTTGATCTTGGTCATGATGACAATCTGGCGGGGGCGGTCTCGCGCCAGCAGGTGACGCCGGAGAAAGGCTCACGTCTTGATCAGCTCCTCGATCAGTTGCGGCAATCCTACCCTGAGTTAACCGTTCCTGACGAGATTGCCCTCGGCCCTGAACCGGTGGCAGGGTGGTGGACAGAAACAGCGCTGACGCTTCGGCATGACCTCATGCATCGCGCCTCCCGCGGGGTGGTGTTATTACGGGCCGCGCAACGCCTGACCACCCCACGGGGATATGAAGCCACGCGGTTTAATGCCGCCTGGGTCAATGAAAGTGACCTTGGGGATGGAGCGAGCCGTAAAGGCCATAAAGGAAAAGGCCATAAAGGAAAAGGCCATAAAGAAAAAGGCCATGGGGGAAAACTGGTGCGGATCAATCAGATCGACGTCACCCACCACCGCCGTGAGCAGGGCCGGGGGCAGGCGAAATCGGTCACCTCAGGTGTCCAGGTTTTCTCCGCTCTTGAATGGCGGCGTGAGCTGGCCCTGCGCGGCGGGGTATTCGCAGGCCGGGCGTTCGCCGACCATGGCGAGCCTGTGACGCGAACGCCGCAAGGGTTCCGCTTTCGGGTGCTTAACAGCAGGGCATCCGCCCATAAACAAGCTTTTCACAAAAATGCCGGCGCAGTGCCGTGGGTTTTCCGCGCGCCTTGGTGGGCTGAACTCGAATGGCGTCATATCATGGCGGAGGCGGCGATCAACCGCAGCCGCGGCGGTCGCCTTTCATTTGCCCTGGGGCCGATTCGCGGCACCTTGCCTCGACCGCTGAGCATGACGGGATTTTATGACCAGTCGCGGCGTGGCGCCCCGCAACCCTGGCTGACCGATCGCCATTTGCGGCGGCATTATCATCTTGGCCTGACGGTTCACCTGACCGCCGGGTCAACGCCTGTCGATTTGATCATGTCTTATGATAACATTGCCTCAAAAGACAGGCTTGAAGAGGATAAGTCGTTAACAGTATTCTTCCGATTTAAGCAATAAACTGGACCTAATTGGTTAATTTATTCGTAAAAACTATACTTTTGAACAGTATTTAAGCAGAACAACTGAGTATAATAATACTCAAATTTCAGCGAGAATTTTTCATAGGGCCGCACGTTATCCCCACTCGTTGACTGGCACCAGTCATACAAGCCCAAGGAGGATAACATGCAAATCATTCTGACCTATGCCAACATTTTCTCTCGTGACCTGATCATAGAACAATCCCTTCAGCTTCAAAGTGGAATGGAAGTTCTGGGGTCATCACGGGTGATCGAAACCATCGACATGATCAATCGTGGGATTAACCCTGAACTGATTATTCTTGATACCGGGCTTTCGGACATGAAAGGCCTGAGCGGCTTGGCCCGTATCCATGAATCGTCACAGCGAAAATTGCCTGTGGCCATTATGGGGTCACCGACCAGCCAGTCGGAAATGCGCATGGTGCTGGACGCCGGTGCGGTTGGTTATATTCCGAAGAACATCGGCATCAAGGCGTTTTTCAGTGCCATTACCCTGATGGCGGAAGGGGAGAATTTCATCCCCGCTGAACACGGTGGTCATAAAAGCGAAAACAGTTTTCTGCCCAACAATTGGTTAACAGGCCGCGAGCAGGACATGCTGGCAGGCTTGCTGTCGGGCAAATCCAATAAGGAGATCGCCCGCAGTCATGGCTTGTCGGAAGTCACGGTCAAGCACCATTTGAAAAGCCTGCGCGGCAAGCTCGGGGCGCGCAACCGCACCCATGCCGTCTGCCGGGCGATCGAGCTGGGCATTGTTCCGGAATAGCGGCCCATATGCCCGGGAGGGGGAATTGGTAACGGGACCAATCGGTAACGGGACCCGTGAAGGTGTTAACCGCGGTTCTGGCGGTTCGCGATCAGGTCATCGACCACCGCCGGGTCCGCCAGGGTTGACGTGTCGCCAAGGCTGCCGAAATCATCTTCCGCGACTTTACGCAAAATGCGGCGCATGATTTTCCCCGACCGCGTTTTTGGCAGGCCCGGCGCCCATTGCAGAAGATCCGGCGTCGCAATAGGGCCGATTTCCTTGCGCACCCATTGCCGCAATTCGGCGTGCAGCTCGTCCGACGGCTCTTCCCCCATCACCAGGGTGACATAGGCATAGATGCCTTGCCCTTTGATGTCATGGGGGTAGCCCACCACCGCCGCTTCCGCGACTTTCGCATGGGCAACCAGTGCTGATTCCACTTCCGCGGTCCCCATGCGGTGGCCCGACACATTGATCACGTCATCAACACGTCCGGTGATCCAGTAATAGCCATCGTCATCGCGGCGGCACCCGTCACCGGTGAAATACCGCCCCGGGAAAGTGGTGAAATAGGTTTGGATGAACCGTTCGTGGTCCCCATAAACCGTCCGCATTTGCCCCGGCCATGACCGGTCAATGCACAGGTTGCCATCGGCCGCCCCGTCGATGATGTTATTGTCACCATCAACAAGCACCGGCTGAATGCCAAAGAACGGCCGTGTCGCGGAACCGGGTTTGGTGCTGGTCGCCCCCGGCAGAGGCGTGATCATGATGCCGCCGGTTTCGGTTTGCCACCAGGTGTCGACAATCGGGCAGCGCTCTTCGCCGACGACGCTGTGGTACCACATCCAGGCTTCGGGGTTGATCGGCTCACCGACGGAACCCAGCAGGCGAAGCGATGACCGATCGGTTTTCTTGACCGGCGCGTCGCCTTCGCGCATCAGGGCGCGGATGGCGGTGGGGGCGGTGTAGAAAGTGTTGACCTTGTGCTTTTCCACCACCTGCCAGAATCGGCTGGAATCCGGATAGGTCGGCACGCCTTCAAACATCAGGGTCGTCGCGCCATTGGCCAGCGGACCATAGACGATATAGGAATGCCCCGTCACCCAGCCGACATCAGCCGTGCACCAGTAGATATCCCCGTCCTGATAATCAAAGACATATTGATGGGTCATCGAGGCATAGACCATATAGCCGCCGGTGGTGTGCAGAACACCTTTCGGCTGGCCGGTGGAACCTGAAGTATAAAGGATGAACATCGGGTCTTCGGCGCCCATTTCTTCAGGGGGGCAATCGGCGGAGGCATTGGCCATTTCCTCGTGGTACCAGAAGTCCCGCCCGTCTTGCCAGTTGATGTCGCCGCCGGTGCGCTTGACCACGATCGAGGTTGTGCACATGGGGCAGTTCTCGAGGGCGGCGTCGGTATTGGCCTTCAGGGGGATGGTTTTGCCGCCGCGAACGCCTTCATCGGCGGTGATGACAACCGAACTGTCGCAATCCTTGATGCGCCCGGCCAGCGCGTCAGGCGAAAAGCCGCCAAAGACGACGGAATGAATGGCGCCGATGCGGACCACCGCCAGCATCGCCACCGCCGCTTCTGGGATCATCGGCATATAGATGGTGACGCGATCGCCTTTCTTGACGCCGCGTGCCTTAAGGACATTGGCAAATCTTGACACCTCTTCATGCAGTTCACGATAGGTGATGTGGCGGCTGTCGGTGGGTTCATCGCCTTCAAAAATAATGGCGGTTTGATCCCCGCGTGTCGCCAGATGGCGGTCAAGGCAATTGGCGGCGGCGTTCAGGGTGCCGTCTTCAAACCATTTGATGGACAGGTTATTGGCATCATAAGATGTGTTTTCAATCTTGGTGTAGGGCTTCATCCAGTCGATGCGCTGGCCATGTTTGGCCCAGAATGCGTCACTGTCGGAAACCGACTGCTGATACATTTCAAGATAGGTGTCGTTATCGATTAAAGCTTTATCAACGGTCGCGCTGCTGGGTGGAAAAAGTGTCTGGTCTGCCATGGTGACCCCCTGTTCATGGTATTCACGTTTTATTGATCATGGTGCAATGGCCGCATGGCCACCACATTTATGAACAATTACTTTAAGCAAAATATCGGGATTTTCCACCCCCATTTGCGTCACGGGGGGTATCGACGGATCAACCGTCAGCCAAAATAGCCGTTGGTGGCCATGTCCTCGGCCTCTTCCGGCGTCTCCAGCGCCATGATGACACTGACGGTTTTGCTGCTGAACCCGGCCCGTGCCAGGCTGGCGTAATGGCGGTCGCGCCACCCGTCCTTCATCTCAAGACTGCCGACAGGGGGGCGGGCGTAAGGCCCAAGGCGACGTTTGCGGGCATAGATTAACGCCGCTTCAACTTCCGTGTCATGTTCGTTGTCATCGTCATGGTCTTGAATGGCGGCAGTGATGGTGTCACGGTCCACCCCCCGTTCGTAAAGCTTGCGCTGAATTTGAAAGCGGGAGGACCCTTGCCGCCGCAAGGATGCGGTTTTCTGTTCGGCAAAAACCTTGTCATTGACATAGCCTTTCGCGGCGCAATCGGCGACCATTTGCTCGATCAGTGCCGCCATGCGTTCCGGCTCTTCGTCGGGCATTTTCCGCTTGGCGAACCGCTTCAGCACATCACCGAGGCGGGCCTGGGTGCTGGCGTATCGTCCAAGGTAATGCAGGGCTTTGTTTTCAAGCCGTTTGAGGATCGTTTCATCGCTGCGCATGGCGAAACTCTAGCACAGATTTCTGGCGCGCTAAAACACCTGTCATTAACGTGCCTTGCGCGCTGTCCTGCCCTTGCGCAGATGGCCAGAACGCCCTATGTTGCGGCCATGTCAAGAAACACCACATCCCCGTCTTCCGCGTCATCCGCCGCGCCCCGTATTCGCCCGATCCGAATTGGCATGATCAATGTCATCGGCACCTGGACGCTTTACCAGCGTGAGGTCATGCGGTTTGTCAAAATCATGACCCAGACGGTTTTTGCGCCTATGACAACGGCGATCCTGTTTATGGCCGTCTTTGCCGTGGCGGTTGGTGATCGCATTACCGATAGCGGCGATGTGCCTTATGTGGTTTTTTTGGGCCCCGGGCTGGTGATGATGGCGGTGCTGCAAAATGCGTTTGCCAACACCTCGTCGTCATTGGTGGTGGGCAAGGTGCAGGGCAATATTGTCGATCTCCTGATGCCGCCCCTGGGGCCGCTTGAAATTCTGGTGGCGATGGTCGCCGCCGGGATCACCCGTGGGTTGATGGTGGGGGCGGTGACCGCCATAACCCTGGCGCTGTTAGGGTCTTCAGGCTTTCCTGTTCATCCTCTGACGGCGTTTGTCTTTTTGTTTCTGGGGTCCGGGGTGATGGCGCTGGCGGGGGTGATCACCGGCGTCTGGTCAACTAAATTTGATGGCCTTGCGGCGGTCACGAATTTTATCGTCCAGCCGATGATTTTTCTGTCAGGGACGTTTTACTCGATCAAGCAACTGCCGCCGCCATTTGATGCGCTGGCTTTGTATAACCCGGTTTTTCACATGATCGACGGGTATCGTTACGCGGTGATTGGCACCGCCTCCTTCTCCCCCCTCAAGGGCGGCTTGATTTTATTCGGCATTATGCTGGTGCTTGGTGTAATTTCTTGGCGTATATTGGGAACAGGGTACAAATTGAAGGCGTAATCATGACAGCGTCATTTCCAGACGGGATTCTTTCCTCAAAACAAATTTCCTCGGCGATTGATCAGGGGATTATTCACCTGGCGTCACCGCCAGCGGAAGGGCAGATTCAGCCGGCTTCGCTTGACCTGCGTCTTGGCAAACGTGTCTGGCGGATTCGCGCGTCGTTTCTGCCTGGCCACGGGGTCAGTGTCGCCGAAAAGCTTGAGACCATGGCGATGCATGAGATCAGTCTTGAGCAGGACGCGGTGCTGGAAAAAGGCTGTGTCTATATCGCCGAGCTTGAGGAAAGCCTTGATCTGCCTCATGGCATGACGGGCTTTGCCAACCCGAAAAGTTCGACGGGACGGCTTGATGTGTTCACCCGCATGATCGCTGATGGTGCCGTTGAGTTTGAAACCGCCGGCGCTGGTTATAAAGGCCCGCTTTATGCGGAAATTTCACCGCGCACATTCTCGGTTCTGGTTCGGCGCGGCTCACGCCTGTCGCAGATCAGGTTCCGGCAAGGCGCGTCAAAAGTTGATGACGCCGACATGCAGCGCCTTCAGGATGATATTGGCCTTGTTCATGGCGGCGGGTTGAACGGCCGTGATATTCGCGATGGCGTGCCGCTGTCGGTTGACCTTTCCGGCAATGCCAACCCGGCGATCCCGGGGCTGGTGGGTTGGCGGGCGCGCAAACACGCCGGCATGATCGATGTCGACAAGCCCAAAGCCTATCCGGTTGCCGCTTTTTGGGAAAAAGTCACCACCGCTGATCTGAGCGGCGGTGGTCTCGTCCTGAACCCTGATGAATTTTATATTCTGGTGAGCCGGGAATGCGTCACCGTGCCTGCGGATTACGCCGCCGAGATGAGCGCCTATGACACTCGCGTCGGGGAGTTTCGCGCCCATTACGCCGGGTTTTTTGACCCCGGCTTTGGCATGGCGGATTTGGGGGCGGCGGCCACGCGGGCGGTGCTGGAGGTGCGCTCCCACGACGTGCCGTTCCTGATCGAAGAAGGCCAGACCGTCTGCCGCCTTGTTTATGAACCCTTGTCGGAAGTCCCCGAAACCCTTTACGGGTCATCAGGTTCGGGGTCGAATTATCAGGCGCAGGGATTGCAACTGGCAAAACATTTTCTGCCGCCGGAGGGCAACAACACATGACCGCGGTAATGGGCAATTACGGCCGGATTGACCTGGCTTTTGATCATGGTGATGGCGCCTGGCTGGTGACAGCCGACGGCGAGCGTTACCTCGATTGCGCGGCGGGGATCGCCGTCAATACCCTTGGCCATGGCCATCCGCATCTGGTTTCTGCCTTGAAAAACCAGGCGGAAAAGCTGTGGCATGTGTCCAACCTCTACCGCATCCCCGAACAAGAGCAATTGGCGCAAACCCTGACGCGACTGTCGGGGCTTAACAAGGCGTTTTTCTGCAATTCCGGGGCGGAAGCCACAGAAGCCGCGGTCAAGATGGCACGGCGGGCCATGCATCATCGCGGCGAACACGGGCGGCACACGATCCTGTCATCCCAGGGCGCTTTTCATGGTCGCACCATCGCGATGCTGGCGGCCACTGACCGTCCGGTGTTTCGTGAAGGCTTTGGCCCCATGCCCACGGGGTTTGACCATTTCCCCTTTGGCAACATGAATGTCCTGCGGGACCAATTGGCCCAAGACGCCAAAGATGGCGACCCCGGCATTGCCGCGGTGATGGTGGAATCGGTTCAGGGTGAAGGCGGGGCAAAACCCCTGCCCGAACATTTCATGGAAGAATTGCGCGCCGCCTGTGATGAATTTGGCTGCCTCCTGATCGCTGATGAAGTCCAGATCGGGGTGGGGCGGTCTGGCCATATTTTCTCCTTTGAGCAAAGCGGCATCAAGCCGGATATTGTGGCGATGGCGAAAGGCCTGGCGGGGGGCTTCCCTATCGGGGCGGTGCTGGCCACCGATGAGGTGGCGGCGGGCATGACCGCCGGCAGTCACGGCTCAACCTTTGGCGGCAATCCCCTGGCGATGGCATCCGCCAACGCCGTGCTTGAGGTGCTGGAAAGCGACGGGTTCATGGCCGGGGTGCGGGCGCGTTCGGCGCGCCTGGCGGCGGGGCTGGATGAAATATCCACCAGCCCCGGGGGCAAATTCTGCCGTCGCGGCCATGGCTTTTTGCAAGGGCTGGTGTTCCATGATGATTACCCTGCCATGGATGTGGTGAAGGCCTATCGTGACCACCATATCCTGACTGTGCCGGCGTCCGAAAATACCGTCCGTCTGCTGCCGCCACTGACCCTTAATGATGATGAAATTTCCCGTGTTCTTGATGTCACCGCGACGATCATGACCGATCTTGAGAAAGCCACCTGATATGACCTGTCATTTTCTGGATATTGCTGACCACGATAACGCCACGTTAACGGCGATCCTTGCCGATGCCGACGCCATGAAATCCGGCGGCAAACCCCATGCTGATGTGCTGGCGGGCAAGACCGTGGCGATGATTTTTGAAAAACCCTCAACCCGCACCCGGGTGTCGTTTGAAGTTGGTATTCATCAGCTCGGCGGCACGCCTCTGGTGATGCGAAGTGAAGAGATGCAATTGGGGCGCGGCGAAACCGTTGCCGATACCGCGCGGGTGCTGTCGGGATATGTCGACGCGATCATGATCCGCACCTCGCGTCATGAAATTCTGACGGAACTGGCAAGTTATGCCAGCGTGCCGGTGATCAATGGCCTGAAGGATCGCTCCCACCCCTGTCACGTGATGGCGGATGTCAAGACCATGGCAGAGCTGAAGGCCCCTCATCATGATTTCAGCGGCCTGAAAGTGGCGTGGCTGGGTGATGGCAATAATGTTGCCGCCAGCTGGATCGAGGCCGCCCGCATCATGGATTTCAATCTTGATCTGGCGGTGCCGTCAGCCCTTGCCCCTGATGATGACCTGATGGATATGGTCAATGGCACGTCCATCCGTGTGGTGGATGACCCCATGACAGCGGCCAGTGATGCCGATGTCATTGTCACCGACACCTGGTCATCCATGGGCATGCCCGGGGGGTACAGCAATTCCGGTGATCGGCAGGAATTGCTCAGGCGCTATCAGGTTAATGATGCGGTCATGGCGGTGACGAAAGCCGGTTCGGTTTTCATGCATTGCCTGCCGGTCTATCGCGGGCAGGAAGCGACGGCGGAAGTCGTCGATGGCCCGCAATCGGTCATCTGGCAGGAGGCGGAAAATCGCTTGCATGTCCAGAAAGCCATCATGGCATTTTGCATGATCAATGGCGGCACTGGGGCCACTGGCGCTGGGGCATGATCGCCTGATCAGGTTTTGCCCAACTGGGTTCGTCTTGTATATATTTTTTTGAGGCGGTTGTTTTTTTGCTGGAAGTCTCTTGGTAAGGGTCTTTTGTGAGGAGTCGATTGAGATGTCTGTTGATACGTCACCTGCCGCCGCGCAAGGGCTTGTGCTGCCGTTTCTGATTGATGTGGGGGAACGCAAAGCGGCCTTGCGGGGGCGTCTGGCGCGGGTTGATGAGGTCGCCAGCTCTATTTTGTCGCGCCATGACTACCCTTCTGCTGTCGCTGAGCTGAGCGCGGAATCCATGGCGTTGGCGGCTTGTCTTGCCACCACCATGGATTACGACGGCGTCTTCACCCTCCAGGCCAGCGGCAATGGTGACGTCAAAACCCTGTTCGCGGATGTCACCTCAAGCGGCGCGATGCGCGCCTATGCCCAGCATGATGAAGAGCTTGACCCGGCGACGCCGCTAGGGGCGCCGGCGCCATTGATCGGGTTAATGGGGACAGGCTACCTCGCCTTTACCGTAGACCAGGGGGAACAAGGCCGTTACCAGGGCATTGTGCCGATCGAAGACGCTGACCTGACAGGGGTGGCGATGCGGTATTTTGCTGATTCCGAGCAAATCGACACGGCCCTCTTGATCGCGGCCTTACCAAAAATATCAGGGCCAATAACATCAGGGCCGAAAAAATCGCAACCAACAGATGCCGGCGGATGGCACGCCGCCGCCCTGATGCTGCAGCGCATCCCTGAAACAGGCGGCACCAATGATGCCCCGATCATCTCCGCCGAAGAAGATGACATCTGGCATACCGCCTGCACCTTGATGGCGACCTGCACCCGTGATGAGCTGGTCGACCCTGAGCTTGCGCCAGCGGATCTGTTGCGGCGGTTGTTTCACGAACTTGATGTTTCTGTGTTACCCTTGCGTGAGATCACGGATGAATGCCGTTGCTCGCCAGATCGGGTTGACCGCATGCTGGCGGGATTGTCGAAAGACGAGCGGCTTGAATTCGCGGATGACGATGGCATGATCACCGTCGCTTGCGAGTTCTGCAAAAAGGAACACCGCAGCGCCGCCTAACCATCCGCGCGGGCGGGACATGCGCCAAGGCAGCATTTCCCTTCAGGAATTTCTTTCGTGGGGGGGATACTTCGGCAAGAAAGGACACGATCATGTCGCCAAAACCAATTCACCGCCGCCAGTTCAGCCAGATGCTGGCGTCACCCCTCTTGGCGTCACCCCTGCTGATGGGTCCGCTGTCTATGGCGGCGTTGACGGCCTGCCAGACCACCGCCGCCCCGCCACCTGAACAGGTGCGTTCAGGGGGGAAGTTGGCCCTCGGGGTGGCGGCTGTTGATATCATCAATGATTATACCCCGGCCGGGGCGGCGCCTTATATTGATCACGAATTTATGCCGACCCCCACGGTTCAGTTGACGCAATGGGCAGAGCAGACCTTAACCCCTGATCTTGATGACGGCAATGTGCTGGTCGCCATCACCAAAGCGTCATTGAAAGAGGTTGAGATCGCCGGTGATGACGGGTTGAAAGCGCTGTTTACCAATGAGCAACGGTTGCTGGTGACGGTGGAATTTGAAGCGATTTTCTCCTTTACCCATCCGCTGAAAAACCGCTCCGCCACATTGACCGTGGTGTCATCGGCGCAATCCTCGATCCCCGATAACGCCACTCCTGATGACGCCCAGCGGATCCGCCAGCGTGTCGTGCGCAATGGCATCGGGCGATTTGACCAGGAATTGCGGCGTCAGTTGCGGCAGGTGTCCGAAGGCATCTGGCCCTTGAAAGGCTAGGCGTTATCGCCGCCAGAAGCCAGGCGTTACCGCCGACAAAAACAAGGCGTTATCGCCGCCAGAAACCGGGCGCCAGCATCACCAGCACGGTGAACAGCTCAAGCCGTCCGACGATCATGCCCGCGCAAAGCACCCATTTTGCCATCATCGGGACAGTTTCAAAATTCCCCGCCGGGCCAATCGTATCCCCCAGCCCCGGGCCAACATTGCTGATGGCGGTGGCGGCGCCGGACAGCGCGGTGACAAGGTCAAGCCCCGTCAGCCCCAGCAGGGCGGCGATAAAGACAAAACACAACACATAAAGATAGAAAAACCCCATGACGGCATCCATGACGGTTTCCGGCACCGGACGTTTGTTGTAATAGGCAACGACAACAGCGTGAGGACGCAACAGCCGTGACAGCTGAATCTTGGCGGTTGAGGCCAGCACCTGAAGACGGAACATCTTGATCCCGCAAGTGGTGGAACCGGCGCAACCGCCAATGAACATGCAGACAAACAACAGCACCGTGGCGCTGCCGCCCCAGGCGCCGAAATCCGCATTGCCATAGCCAGTGCCGGTCATCATCGACACGGTATTGAACACCGCCAGGCGGATCGATTCCGCCAGCGGCTTGCCGTGGCTGAAGGACAATTGCCAGGTGATCAGGATGGCGATCGCCAGCAGCAGCACAAGGAACCAGCGCACTTGCGGATCACGGGTCAATCGCCCCCAGCCGCCACGGGTGATGGCCAGGTAATGGGCAAAAGGCAGAGAGCCGACGATCATCCCCATCACCACCACCCATTCGACATAGGCGTTGTTAAACGCCCCGATGGAATCGGTGCGGGTCGAAAACCCGCCAGTGGCAAGGGTCGTCATGGCATGGGTCACGGCATCAAAAATCGGCAGTCCGGCGCTATAGAGCATGATCGTCCAGATCACCGTCAAGCCGCCATAAACAAAG
Source organism: Alphaproteobacteria bacterium (assembly GCA_021296375.1). GTDB lineage: Bacteria > Pseudomonadota > Alphaproteobacteria > Puniceispirillales > UBA1172 > JAGWAQ01. The sequence goes on along the minus strand of JAGWAQ010000046.1, from coordinate 719 downwards.
CTGATCCCCCCGGCCAGTTCCGCCGCCCGCGGCACGACTTTATCCGGGGTTTCATAGGATTCGGTTTTGAACAACTGCATCCCGCCAATCGACAGCATCGGCAAAACCGCCAGCGCCATCACGATGATGCCAATCCCCCCCAGCCATTGCAGCAAGGCGCGCCAGACCAGCACCCCGGGCGACATGGTTTCGATCACCGGGATGATGGTTGACCCTGTAGTGGTGATGCCGGACATGCTTTCAAAATTGGAATACGTCAGCCCCATGCCGGTATTGGCCAGCATTAAACGCAGGCCGCCAAAAATCCCGATCAGCACCCAGGCGAGGTTGGTCAACAGAAACGCCTGCCGCAAGCCGAGGTGTTCATCCGCCCTGATGCGCGTGGACAACAGCAGGCCAAACCCGAAAAACAGCGTGATGGCACTGGCCGCCAGAAACGCCGTCCAGTCTTCATAGCCCAGCACAAAGTCTACCCCCGCGGGGATGATCATCGCGCCCGCCAGAAGTGACAACAGCATTCCAAGGATGTGAAAAACAGGACTGAGCGGCATTGCCGTTTCCCGAAAGGTCGAAAGATGCCCTATTTATAGGGCAAATGGGGTGAATTTGTCCAGAACCACGGTATCACGCCGCGATCGCTGGCATATCGGGGTTGGGCATATCGGGGTTGGGTATTTCGGGGTTGAGTAGATCGGGGCGGTTTACCGGGTTTGCATCTG
>JAGWAQ010000045.1 GCA_021296375.1 Alphaproteobacteria bacterium | reverse complement strand
ACTGGAATTACGCCTCCGCCCCGGAACCGGCGCTTGGCAATCGATCGGTCTGGACACCGCGGGGGCGGGTTGTTGGCGGCTCATCTTCCATCAATTCCATGGTCTATATGCGCGGCCATCCGCTGGATTACGACGCCTGGGAAAATGACCACAAGCTGAAGGGCTGGGGTTTTGCCGATTGCCTGCCCTATTTCAAGGCCGGGGAGGCCTCCGACCGTGGCGGTGATACATGGCGCGGCGACAGCGGCCCCCTCGGCGTCAGCCAGAGCCGCCATGACAGCCCCTTGATGGACGCGTTCATCAACGCCGGGCAACAAGCCGGGCAAGGCTATTCGGATGATTTGAACGGATACGCCCCCGAAGGCGTGGCGCGGCTGGACGCCACCCGCAAAAACGGCCGCCGCTGTTCCGCCGCCGTCGCCCATCTCCACCCTGCCCGCGCGCGCCCCAACCTGACGCTTGAAACCGGCGCCATGGTGGGAAAGCTGGAGTTTTCGGGCAATCGCGTCACCGGCGTTCATTACACTATTGGCGGGGCCAGCCGTCTCGCCCATGCCGAAGCCGAGGTTATTCTCTGCGGCGGGGCCATCAACTCCCCCCAACTCTTGATGCTGTCGGGCATAGGTCCGGCGGACCATTTGCGCACCCATGGCATCACCCCGCGGGTGGCGCTGTCAGGGGTTGGCCAGAATCTGCAGGACCACGCCACCGTCATTTTGCAATTTGCCAGCAAAAAAGCCTTTGCCATGCACAAGGCGGGCAACCCTCTGCGCAAGCTGATGACAGGATTGCGCTGGATGATCCGCCGCGATGGCATGGCGGCCTCAAACATCTGGGAAGCGGGGGGATTGATCCGCGGCAATGACAAGGTCTCCCGCCCTAACCTGCAGTACCATTTTGGCCCCGTGGGGTTTGAGGAACGTGATGATGATTTGCTCATCACCCAGGGCTTTGCCATCCATATTGATGTTCTGCGGCCAACCAGTCGCGGGGCGGTGACCCTGACCAGCACCGCCCCTTCGGCAAAACCGGATATCCTGTTCAATTACCTCGCCACACCAGATGACATGCGCCAGATGGTCGAGGGCGTCCGCAAGGTGCGGGAGCTGGTCCGGCAACCGGCCTTCAGGGGGCTTGCGGGGGATGAGCTGGGGGTCAGCCATGGCGCCACCACCGACGCCGAAATTACCGCCGCCATCCGCCAGATATCGGAAACCGATTACCACCCTTGCGGAACCTGCCGCATGGGCCATGGCAACGACGCCGTGGTGGATGGCGAATTCAAAGTCCATGGCATCGAAGGCTTGCGGGTGGTGGACGCGTCGGTGATGCCGCGGGTCATCAGCGCCAATCTTAATGCCCCCACGCAAATGATGGCGGCACGGGCGGCGGATTTCATTCTTGGCAAGGATCAGCTTGCGGCGGTTCATGCGCCGTTTTCATTTCAGGACATGTAGCCCGTTCAGGGCTGATGCGCCTTACGACGCGCCATCCAGCTGGCTTTCCACCTCAAGCCATTCGTCTTCAAGGGCGGAGAGCTTGGCCGTCACCGCCGCCAGATCATCGGCGTATTTCGCCAGCGCATCGGCGCCATGGACCTCATAGAAATCGGCGGCCGACATTTCGGCCTCCAGCTGGTCTTTTTGGGTGGTGAATTTATCGATCTTCTTCTCAAGGTCTTTCGCCTTGTTCTTCAGCCGCCCGACATTGACCCGCGAGGCCGGTGCCGCATCGGTGGGTTTTTTATCCTTCGGCGGTTTTGATTTTTTATGCGCCGCCATGATGAGCGCTTTGTAGTCATCCATATCCCCGTCAAAATTGACCACCGCGCCATCTTTCACGAGCCACAGTTTATCGGCGACGGTTTCCACCAGATGAGTGTCATGACTGACAAGGATCACCGCGCCTTCAAATTCATTGAGCGCCAACACCAGCGCTTCCCGGCTTTCGATATCAAGGTGGTTGGTGGGTTCATCAAGGATCAGAATATGCGGCGCGTCAATGGTGGCGATCAGCATCAGCAATCGCGCCTTCTGCCCGCCGGACAAGCGCTCGACCTGAAGGTCGGCGATATCCGCCCCGAAGCCCGCCGCCCCAAGCCGGGCGCGAATGGTTTTTTCCTCATCATCAGGGCGCAGCCGCATGATATGGGTATAGGCGCTGTCGCCCTCCACCAATTCATCGAGCTGATGCTGGGCAAAGAAACCGACCCTGAGCTTGTTGGTCTTGAACATGTCCCCAGCCATCAAGGGCAGACGATCGGCAAACAGTTTCGACAGTGTTGACTTGCCCTCACCATTGGCGCCAAGCAGGGCAATGCGATCATCACTATCCAGCCGTAAATCCAGTTTCGACAGAACCGGCTTGCCGTCATACCCCACCTGCCCTTTGGTGACGAGCAGCAATGGCGGCTTTAATTCCGCCGGGGTGGGGAAGGAAAACCCCGCCACGGCATTTTCCGTCAAGGCGGCGATGGGCTGCATTTTTTCCAGTTGCTTGATGCGGGATTGCGCCTGCCGGGCTTTTGAGGCTTTCGCCTTGAACCGGTCAACAAAACTCTGGATATGGGCGCGCTGGGCGTCCTGCTTGCGCTTCATGGAGAGCTGTTGGTCGAGCTTGGCGCGGCGTTCGGCGTCAAACTGATCATAGGAACCGGTGTAGTAATTGAGCTGATGATTGGCGAGATGCAGAATGCCCGTCACCGAACGGTTGAGCAATTCGCGATCGTGGGAAATGATCAAGGCCGTGTTCTGGTATTTCGCCAGAAACTGCTCAAGCCAGACCGCGCCTTCAAGATCAAGATAGTTCGTCGGCTCATCAAGCAGCAGCAGGTCAGGTTTCGAGAACAGCACCGCCCCCAAGGCCACGCGCATCCGCCAGCCGCCGGAAAACTCATGGCAGGCGCGCGCCTGGGCGGCCTGGTCAAACCCCAGCCCTGAAAGAATAGACGCCGCCCGCGCTTCCGCGGAATAGGCGTCGATATCCGTCAGGCGCTGGTAAATTTCCGGCACGCGATCGGGGTCTTCACAACCTTCGGCTTCGGCAAGCAAGGCGGTGCGCTCTTCATCCGCCTCAAGCACTGTTTCGATCAGGGATTTGTCATTGGCAGGAGCTTCCTGCTCAACCCCGCCAATGCGGAAATACCCCGGCACATCAATCGTCCCGCCATCAAGGGTGAGCTGCTGTTTGATCAGCTTGAACAGGGTTGTCTTGCCGGTGCCGTTGCGGCCGACAATCCCCACCTTATGCCCCGTCGGGATACTGGCGGACGCGCCCTCAAACAAGGGCTTGCCCTCAATCGCAAAAGAAATGTTCGAAATCGTTAACATGATGACTGCCTAAAGGTTCTGGCGGTGAAGTCAATGCCCTTCATGACAGAACCTTCATGACAGGACCATCATGACGTGATGATCAACACCTTGCCAGCAACAGGGGCGGAAATTCCGCCGCAACCCCGCTTGCCAGTGCCCTGATGGCGCGGTAATTTGCCCGAATATCAGCACGGCTTCCAATGAGACCAATGCGACCAATGTTTATCAGGGGTGTTTTCAGAGGCATCATCAGGGGATTATCATGACCATTTATGTCGACGCCGACGCCTGCCCCGTGCGCGAGCAGATCATCACCATTGCCCTCCGCCACCACCGGCGGGTGATGATGGTCTGCAATGGCGGCATCCGTCCTCATCCTCACCCCCTGATCGAATTGCGGATCGTTCCCGCTGGTCCTGATGAAGCCGATAAATGGATCGCTGACGCCATCACGGCAGGTGACATTCTCATCACCAGCGACATCCCCCTTGCGGCAAAAGCGGTGGAAAAACAGGCCATGGTCCTGCGGGCAGACGGTTTTCTCATCACCCCGGAGAATATCGGCAATGTGCTGGCGGGGCGTGACCTGATGGCCGAAATCCGGTCCGCCGATATGTTCCACCAATCGAAATCAAAACCCATGACCGGCCAGGACAAGGGCAAGTTCAGCCAGCGGCTCGACCAGCTGTTGACGCAACATCGCCAATCCTGATTGCTTTTTGAGCGCGGCCGCGTGTAAATTGGGGAAAACCCCAGATGATATGAGGATCAGCCATGCCCAGCTTTGACGTCGTCAGCAAAACCGAAATGACCGATGTTGATAACGCCCTGCAAGGCGTCACCAAGGAAATGCAGGTGCGCTATGACTTCAAGGGCAGCATGTCCGAAGTCAGCCGGACGGAAGACATCATCACCATCAAAACCGAAGATGAGCTGAAGCGTCGGCAAGTCGAAGAATTGCTGATCACCCATTTGACGCGCAAGAACGTCGACACGAAATGCCTTGATTTCCAGAAAATCGAGCAGGCGTCGGGCAACACCATCCGCCAGAACGTGCTGGTCCAGCAAGGCATCCAGCGTGAAGCGGCGCAGAAAATCGTCAAGGCCATCAAAGGCGCCAAGGTCAAGACCCAGGCGTCGATTCAGGGGGATGAGGTGCGGATTTCCGGCAAAAAACGTGATGATTTGCAAGCCGCCATCGCGCTCATCAAGGAACTGGATATCGACCTGCCCCTGCAGTTCATCAATTTCCGCGATTGATCTCTCATGTCAGACGCTGTTCAGAAACTCGAAGAAAAGCTCGCCTTCATGCAGGCGGAGATCACCGCCATGAGTGATGAGCTTTACGCCCAGCAGAAGGAAATCTCTTCCCTGCGGCATGAAATCGACAAGCTCAACGCCAAGCTCAAGCACAGTCAGATGGACAGCGGCATCCTCAATTCAGCCGAAGACACCCCGCCGCCGCATTATTGAACTTACTGCTCATCGCCGGAGGGCGGTTTTGGCTTGAACGATTTGCCAAAGGCATAAAACACCACCATCAGCACAAACATCATCGCGCCAAAAACCCACAGCGCGTCGGCGCCGCCCGTGGCGTTCTGCATATCCGCCATGCATTTTTCAAAAGGGTTCGCGGCATCGGCGTAACCGCCGGCATCCAGCGCACGCTGGCATGACGCTTCACGTTCTTCCGGTGTATCCGCCCCGAAGATATAGGCATAGGTCGTCAGGAAAAACCCCAACGCCATCACCCCCGCAAGAAAGGTGAAGAACATGCTGATGATTTTCTGAAACATGGGCAAAGCCTCTGGGCGAGAAGAACAACCGCCCAACCATAACGGCCCTGCCCCCACTGTCAACTCGTGACACCCCATTCAGGCCGCTAAAACATTGCAATCGCCGCGCCTTAGGTTATGGTGACAACCGTCTTCAATTTGCGGTCTTCAGCTTGAGATCTACAGTTTAAGGTGTTGTCATGTTGTATTCTGACGGAATATGGATCTGGACCACGGCCATCGGCACAGGTATTGGCGTGATCATCGCCATCGTGCTTTTCATCAAAGGCCAGAGCGACGGCAAGGAGCTGGGCGAGATTTTCAAAATCGCTGGGCCGACCCTTGTCACCACCGTGGTGATTGGCGTCTATGTCGGGACACTGGCGACAAAATACCTGCCGCCACGGGAATATGAATTCCCCGGCCTTGTTAACGCTGATGTGATCGAGCCGCAGGATATCCGCGCCGGACGGCATTGCCTGCATGATGACGGCACGGGCTTGAAACACCCCGCCATCGCCGCCTGGTTCGACCATTACGGCCAGTCCTTTGGCGCGCGCCAGAACTTTACCCTTGAAGGGGTCCGCATGGGGCCCGTCATCACCGAAGGTCGCCTCAAGGGCCTGCATGTCTACAGCGTCCATTACAATTACCGTGAACGCGACAAGGACAGCCATATCCTGAAGCTGAAGGTCAAGCGCAAGGAATATTTCGTCCGCGGCACCGATTGCGCCGCCAATTTTCGCGGCACGGAATCCGGCTTTTTCAGCATTTTCAGCTGATCAGGGCTTTTCGACAAACACCTGGCAATGGGGCAATCGCGCAAAGCGGTAATCGGCGAACCTGTTGTACCCCCATTGCGCAATCGGCAGGACCACGGGCAGTTCCACCACTGGCGCAAGCCAGCGCCAATAGGGCAAATGCCGCCAGATAAGGGTGAAGGCGGCAACGCCAATATGCCAGTTTCCAGCACTATCCCGGGCATGAAGCCACCGCAAGGCCGAAGCTTGATCAACGCCAAATTCATCAAGCGGCGCCGGATCCGTGGCGATGTCATGCCAGATGAACACCTCCCCTGGCGCAATGCCTTGATAATAGCGGATTTCTTTACTGCACAACCCGCATTTGCCGTCAAAATAGACCGTGATCATGTCTGCCCTCGTTCAGCTTCTCCCTCGATATAAGCGCATCCAGTCCAAGATAAACCGCAACCGATGAATATTTTTGCGCAATATTCCGGGCCAATCGGGTAAGATCGCGTCATGACCATTTTGCAACACTCAGGCCATGACCGTGAACGATACCCCGCATATTCTTGATGATGTTTTTCATCCCGCCGATCCTGACCATTTGTTCACAAAGGACACGTCAAGCGGCGTTAAAATCCTGCTGCTTTACGGCTCCCTGCGTGAAGTCAGCTATTCCCGCCTGATGGCCGAAGAAGCGGCGCGGATATTGAACCGCCTCGGGGCCGAAACACGGTTTTTCAACCCCTCCGGCCTCCCCCTGCCTGATGACGGGGTCGATGCCGACCACCCGAAAGTTCAGGAATTGCGTGAGCTTGTCGGCTGGTGCGAAGGCATGGTCTGGTCATCCCCTGAACGCCATGGCGCCATGACCGGCATCATGAAAAGCCAGATCGACTGGATACCTTTGTCGCTCGGCGGTGTTCGCCCCACCCAGGGCAAGACCCTTGCCGTCATGCAAGTCAGCGGCGGCTCCCAGAGTTTTAACACCGTCAACCAGTTGCGCATTCTCGGGCGCTGGATGCGGCTGTTGACGATCCCGAACCAGTCGTCGGTTGCCAAAGCCTGGAGCGAATTTGACGACAACGGCCGCATGAAGCCGTCGCCATTTTACAATCGCCTTGTCGATGTCATGGAAGAGCTGGTCAAGTTCACCCTGCTGACCCGCACCAACAAGGATTACCTGGTGGACCGCTATTCCGAACGGGTGGAAAGCCACGCCGCTTTGTCAAAACGCGTCAATACGCCAGAATAACCGAATTTCATTTGGCCTCATCATGAGGGACACGCTATCATGGACAAAGACCTGATGAATGAGGACGAGGTGTTTCTGGATCAGATGAAGGACCAGTTCGTCACCTTCTATATCGCGTCGGTGCTGGGGATGGAGCTGATCAAGCTCATGCACCGCCAGATGAAGAGCAAGAGGCCGGATAAACCTGCCCATACTGACAAGATTTAGTTTCTCCATTTAAGTTGAGGAGCCTGACATGACGACAGCAACACGCTATTCCTGGCAAGGTGAATTCACCCCTGACATGGCCGCCTCGTTTGATGCCGACGGCTTCCTGATACTTGAAGCTTTCGCCAGTCTCGATTCCTGCGCTGATTTGATGGCGCAATCCCGTCGTATCATTGACGGCTTTGACGCCGAGCAAAACAAGGTGGTTTTTTCCGCCGCCGGGCAATCCCACGCCGCCACTGAATATTTCATCAATTCGGCTGGCAATATTTCCTGTTTTCTGGAAAAAGGCGCGGTTGATGAAAACGGCAATTTGATCAAGGACAAGCATCAGGCGATCAATAAAATCGGCCACGCCTTGCATGACCTCGACCCGGTGTTTGCTGAATTCTCGCGGCAGCCTGATCTCGCCCTGGTCGCGAGGGGGGTTGGTTTTCACGACCCCCGATTGCTGCAATCCATGGTCATCTGCAAGCAACCCTTCATCGGGGGAGAGGTCAATCCCCATCAGGATTCCACCTTCCTTTACACCGAACCCCAGACCTGCGTTGGCTTCTGGTTTGCCCTTGAAGACGCGACGATTGAAAACGGCTGCATGTGGGCCGCCCCTGGCGCGCACCGGTCGGAGTTGCGGCAACGATTTGCCCGCGGCAATGACGGGATGATGGAAATGACCACCCTGTCCGATGCCCCGATGGAAAACGCTGATGTGCCGCTTGATGTGCCTGCCGGCAGTTTGATCCTGCTGCATGGCCGCCTGCCCCATTCGTCGCCTGAAAACAATTCCGGCCGATCGCGTTACGCCTATGCCCTGCATCTGGTGGATGGAACAGCGGATTACCCTGCCAGCAACTGGCTCCAGCGTGCTGATGATTTCCCGACAAAAGGTTTTGTGGCATGATGATATCAGGGCTAAACTCACCGCAAATCAAAGGGCATGATCATGGATAAACTTGAGTTGCGGCGGTCGCTGTCGAACGAACTTCATGCCCGCCTGTTCCATGATTTCGAAGGCGCCGGGCGGTTAATTCGCTACGTTTACCTGACGGAAAACAGCCATCAGGACGCCGCCGATTACATCAACGGGTTTTTACGCTCGAACGGCCAGCCGGACCTTGTCGAAGGGCAGAAATTCCTGCGCATCCAGCTTGATGACTTTGTTTTTCGTGTCGAGAGGCACAGCGAATACCTGTCCGTCAGTTTTATCGAAAGTCAAAAAAAGCAAGCGACGGGGCTATTGCCCGGGGCGTTTGACCCCGCCACCACATCGGCGCCGCTGAACTGGGCCAGAAACCTGCCCGCGCCCCTGTTCAACGCCATCTGGATCGAGCTGGGGGGCAAAGCCCCGCGCCATCTTGACCAGGCCAGTGTCATGGCAATGCTGGACAGCCGATCGGTGACAGGCAACCTGTTCAGTGATGAAGCGGCGCAAATCCATTTCTCTTTTGATATCGACAGCAACGGGTTTTCCCGCGTCGCGGTCTTCAACAACGCCATCCCCAGCCATCGCATGGGGCGGGTGGTGCAACGTATTGTCGAGGCGGAAACCTACCGCATGATGGCGCTTTTGGGGTTTGCCACCGTTCAGGACCACAGCGCTGACCTGGGGCGGATTGAAACCGTCATCAGCAGCCTGACCAATGACCTCGCCGAACAGATCAAGCAGACCGACGGGCAATTGCAAAACCTCTTGTCGATCCTGTCAGCCCAGGCGGCGGATGTTGAGGAAATCCATTCAAAGACATCCTACCGCCTGGCCGCCACCAAAGCTTATTATTCCATCATGGATGAACGGCTCAACACCCTTAAGCTGACGCGATTGTCCGGGTTTCAGGGGGCGCGGGGGTTTTTGGTGCGGCGCATGAACCCTGCCATGGATTCATGCCGTGCCTTTGAAGCGCGGCTCGACCAATTGTCGGAGCGGATTGCGCGGGCCGGCAATTTGCTCCAGACCCAAACGGAAATGATCATCCAGCGACAGAACCGCGATTTGCTTGCCTCAATGAACGATCGCGCCCGCGACCAGCTGCGCCTGCAATTGACGGTCGAACGCCTGTCGATCGCGGCGGTGACCTATTATGGCGTCGGGTTGGTGGGGTATCTGGCCAAGGCCTTGCCGCTGGCGCAATGGGGGCTGAATCTGAATTACATCAAGGCCGCCGCGGTGCCGGTGATCGCCCTTGCGGTCTATGGCGCCATCCGGTCAGTCCATAACCGCAAACGGTGATCCCCCTAAAACACCTGCCCCTTAAAAACCTGATCCAAGCGTCAGGCCAAAGCCGATCAGCATGACCCCGATCACGCTGTTAAAGCCGCGCAGGACTTGCGGCCGGGTCAGGATTTGCTTGGCTTTATCCACCATCGCCGCGATCACGCATTGCCATGCCATGGCAAGGATGAAATGCACCCCGGCAAGCCGTTGCGCTTGCCAGAACAGATCACCTTGGGGGTCAATGAATTGCGGTAAAAACGCCATGTAAAACACCGCGGTTTTCGGGTTAAGGGTGTTCGATAAAAACCCTTCCCTGAGTGACCGCAGGGCAGAAACCGGCCGCATCCCCTGATCGAGCGGAGATGAGGCGGCCGTGCCGCGAACCCCGCTGATCAAGCTTTGCGCCCCCAGCCAGATCAGGTACAGCGCCCCCGCCAGCTTGACCAGGGCAAAATAATCACATGGCCCCATCAGCAACAGCGCAAGCCCGCCGCCGGATATAGCGGCATGGACAAACAGCCCGAGGCAAATGCCAAAACTGGTGATGACCCCGTCTTTGAACCCGCCACGCAGGGCGTTGCGCGTTACCATCACGGTGTCGGCGCCGGGGGATAACGTCAGGATGGCGATCGCCACCATGAAGGTGATGAGCTGGCCTTCGATCATTTAAAGCAAGGCTTTCATTTGCCGGGCTTTCATTTCCCGGGCTTTCATTTCCCGGGTTTTCATTTCCCGGGTTTTCATATCATGATCAGCGTTCATTTAATGGCACGCCTTGCCGAGCGCTTTCAGCCGCCAGTAATTGTAAGGCAGTGGAGTCACGAAACCGGCAAACAGCATGTAGGGGATGACCCACCATGTCAGCATGGCGCCGCCGGTCATCACCACATCGGTGGTGTTCATCGCCGCTTCCATGGCGATCATCGAAATCAGCGACATGCCGATGGCGGTTTTGAACGCCAGCTTGAGCGCTATTTGACGCGCCATAAATTGCGTTTTACTGGCCATTGTTCTGCTCACAATAGAAATGACG
>JAGWAQ010000044.1 GCA_021296375.1 Alphaproteobacteria bacterium | reverse complement strand
CGGGCGCCGTATTGCGGGTCATAGCCGCGATCCCCCAGCCACAGCCGCGCCGATGACGTCACGCTGATGTCGATCCCCTGCTCCGCCAGCCGCGCCGTCAATTGCCCGAGCTGAATATCGACAATCGTCGCCATGTCATCGCGCCCGAGGCGCCGGAACAGGATGGTGGAATCCAGACGGTTCAGAAACTCCGGCCGGAAGGTCTGGGCGAGATCCGCCATCACCGCCTCGCGCGCGTCATCCGACGCCCCGCCATCGGGCAAGGCAAGCAGGTGATCCGCCCCGATATTCGACGTCAGCAAGATCAGCGTATTGCGGAAATCCACGCGCCGCCCCTGGCCATCGGTCAGGTGGCCTTCATCCAGCACCTGCAGCAGCACATTAAAGATATCGGGATGGGCCTTTTCGATCTCATCAAACAGGATGATCTGGTAAGGCCGCCGCCGCACCGCTTCCGTCAGGCTGCCGCCATCTTCATAGCCGACGTAGCCCGGGGGCGCGCCGATCAGCCGCGACACGGCGTGCTTTTCCATGTATTCCGACATGTCCATCCGCAGGATCGCCGCCGGGTCATCAAACAGAAAATGAGCAAGGGATTTCGCCAGCTCGGTTTTCCCGACCCCCGTTGGCCCAAGCATCAGGAAACTGCCGATCGGCTGGTTCGGGTCACTGATGCCGGCGCGCGCCCGACGCGTGGCGTTGGCGACAGCGGCGATCGCCTCATCCTGCCCCACCACCGATTGCGCCAGCACCGCCTCCATGTTGAGCAAGCGTTCCTGCTCGCCTTGCAGCATTTTATCAACAGGAATCCCCGTCCAGCTGGAGACCACCTGGGCGATATGATGGGCATCAACATCTTCGTTGAAATGCGCCGATTGCGTCACCGCCTCTTTGGTGGCGGCCAGCTCTTGCTCAATAGTCGGCAAGGTCGCGTAAGTCAGCTCCGCGGCTTTTTCCAGCGCGCCGTCACGTTGCGCGACGGCCAGTTCATGACGGGCGTCCTCCAGCTGCTGCTGAAGCGCGGTCACCTGATCACGCTGGGCGGTCATGGCCTGCCATTCCGCCGTCAGGTCTTTTGACCGTGCCTCCAGTTCCGCCAGTTCATTTTCAATCGCCCCGAGGCGTTTTTCCTTGCGGCTGTTGCTTTCCTTGTTGAGGGCCGCCTGCTCGATCTTGAGCTGGATGATCTGGCGGTCAATGCGGTCCAGCTCTTCGGGCTTGCTGTCGGACTGGATGCGCAGATGGCTGGCCGCCTCGTCCATGACATCGATCGCCTTATCAGGCAGGAACCGCTCGTTAATATAGCGGCTCGACAGTCGCGCCGCCGCGATGATCGCGTCATCGCTGATGCGGACGCCATGGTGCAGCTCGTATTTCTCTTTCAGCCCCCGCAGCACAAACACCGTGTCTTCGACCGTCGGCTCATCAACATAAACCGGCTGGAACCGCCGCGCGAGGGCCGAATCCTTTTCAATATACTTGCGGTATTCATCAAGAGTGGTGGCGCCGATGCAATGCAATTCCCCCCGCGCCAGGGTAGGCTTGAGCAGGTTCGAGGCATCCATCGCCCCGTCGGTTTTTCCTGCCCCGACGAGCTGATGCATTTCATCAATAAACAGGATGACCTGGCCGTCCTGATCCTCAACCTCTTTCAGCACCGCCTTCAGCCGTTCTTCGAATTCGCCGCGGTATTTCGCCCCCGCCACCAGCGCCCCCATGTCGAGCATCAAGAGCGTTTTGTCGAGCAAGGCCGACGGCACATCGCGGTTGACAATACGTTGCGCCAGCCCTTCGGCAATGGCGGTTTTCCCGACCCCGGGCTGACCGATCAGCACCGGATTGTTCTTGGTGCGCCGCGACAGGATCTGGATCGCCCGGCGGACTTCAGCGTCACGCCCGATGACCGGGTCAAGCTTGCCCTTGCGCGCCCGATCGGTGAGGTTGGTGGCGTATTTATTGAGCGCTTCAAACGCATCCTCGCCCTGGTCGCTATCGACGGTGCGGCCCTTGCGCTGGGCATCCAGCGCCGATTTGATGCGCGCCGGATCAACCCCGGCTTTCGCCATCAGCTTGGCGGCAGAACCGCCCGATGCCGCCATCGCCGCGACCATCATATCCGCCGCCACAAACTGATCACCGCGGGCGCGGGCGTCCTTTTCCGCCGCCGCCATCACCTTGGCAAGGGCGGGATCAAGGCTCAATTGCCCGGCGCCTCCGCCGGTGACTTTCGGCATCTGGGCGACGGCCTCCGCCAGCAGTTCTTTCAGCCTGACGCTATCGCCGCCCGCGCGGTCGATCAGCACCGAGGCAATGGTGTTTTCATGGTCAAGAAGCGCCAGCAGGAGATGTTCCGTCGTCAGGCGTTGGTGGTCAGAAGTCAGCGCAATATTCTGGGCTTCCCCCAGCGCGTTGCGGACAAGCGCGGTCAATTTTTCCATATTCATGTCATTCTCCATCCTGCCATCTGGCCCAAACGGCGCCATCCGGCTTCAGCGTGAAGCCCCCACCCTTCCGGCATGGGGGACGGTTTCCCGTTACTCTGCATATGGGAGGCCGAGGCGATGTTTTCAATATCCCGCCGCAAGTCAGTCGGCGCGGAAGATCACCACATTTGGATGCGGCATCGCCATGCCATAGCCATAAAGCCCGGCGATAAAGGCCAGCGTTGCGCGGCTGTAGAACGCCACATGGGTGGGGTCTCGGCGATAATGCCAGCGGGCGAAATCCACGTCTTCCGTCACCACGCCGGTCATGATCGCCAGCACCGCTCCGGGATTCAGCAATTGATGAAGCTGGTCAAACATGGCGCGCGGCCGGTGGAAATGCTCCGCCACTTCGGTTGCGGTGATGACGTCATACCGGCGCCTCAGCACGTCCTGATCAGGGGCATAAAACGGGTCATAAATCGCGGTGCGGCACCCCGCTTCGGTCAGCATCCGGGCCAGCAACGGCCCGGGACCGGCGCCAAAATCAAGCACATCCAGCGCCCCTTGACGGGTTGATAATTCCGCCAGCAATGGTTCCGCAAGCCGATTGAGGAACCGCCGGTAATTCGGGTCATCAAGATCATTGTTATGGCGGTCATAATGGGCTTTTTCGGCCTTCGCTTCCGGCAGGGAGGCGGCATCCATAAAGCGCAAATCACAGACCGGGCAATGCCAATAGGCCACATCATCCGCCATCAGGGGGGCGGCGTCGGCATGGCATAAGCGGCAGGTCGTCATTTTCGGCGATTGGCTTCAAAAGAATGGCGACGAGCGGACAATGACCGGTTGATAATCACGACAGGGATCAACCCCGCCAGCACGATCATCAAGGCCGGTAACGCCGCCTCTTCCAGCATTTCATCCTTGGCGTATTGATAGGTAATGGTCGCCAGGGTTTCAAAATTAAACGGGCTGAGCAACAGCGTCATCGGCAGTTCTTTCATGATATCGACAAAGGCCACCAACAGCCCCGCCAGGAAAGACGGCCGCAGCAGTGGCAGCACCACCCGCGTAACAGAGCTGACAAACCCATGCCCCATCACCTGACTGGCGGGCATGATATTGGGCGGAATGCGGTTCAGCCCGGCTTGCACCATGCCATAACCCACCGCCTGAAAGCGCACCAAATAGGCAAAAACCAGCACCACCAGACTGCCGGTCAACAGCCCGAACACCGCCACGCCGAACAGCTGACGCGCCAGCGCATCGATCCCGTAAACGCAGCCCAGCACACCGATCGCCAGGATTGTCCCCGGCACGGCATAGCCCGACGAGGACACCCCCGCCATGACGGCCCCGAGCCGCCCCGCGCGATAGCGTGCGATGACGCCGATCACCACCGCCATCACCATAATCAACAGGCTGCTGACCCCCGCCACCAGCACGGTGTTCTTGATCGCCGCGAAGGTGCCCTCAGGGGCGCCTGCCCCCAACCCCGACAGGACAAAACCCGACAACACGGCAACCGGGATGACGAAACCAAGGGCAATCGGGATCAACCCCAACACCATCAACCCCGTGCCACGCCAGCCCGTTACCTTGATCTGGGGAACACCGGTCTGGCCGCGGCCTTCATTGGCGATATTGCGCCCTGACCGCGCCCAGCGTTCCAGCCCCAGCAAGGCCACCACCAGCACGAACGCCAAGAGGGCAATGCGCGCCGCCGCCGCCATATTGCCCATGCCAAGCCAGACGTTGAAAATACCCAAAGTCAGGGTGTCGAGGGCGAAATATTCCACCGTGCCAAAATCCGACACCACCTCCATCATCACCAGCGCAAGACCAGCGACGATTGCCGGTCGCGCCAGGGGCAGGGCGATGGTGGTGAAAATATTGCCCCCCGCCAGCCGCGCCGCTTCAAACAATCGGGTTGAGGTCAGGCGAAAGGCGGTTCGTGTGGCGACATAAACATAAGGGTAAAGCACCGCCCCCATCACCAGCATGGCGCCGCCGAGCGAGCGTATTTCCGGAAAATAATATTGCCGTGACGTCGTGTAGCCAAAAAGGTGACGGATGGCGGTTTGCACAGGCCCGGCGTATTCCAGAAAATCGGTATAGGTGTAGGCGATGATATAGGCAGGAACAGCGGCGGGCAGAACCAGCATCCATTCGAGCGCACCGCGCAGGGGGAAGTCATATCGGCTGACAAGCCAGGCGGAGCTGACCCCAAAGACAAGCGCCACCAGCGCCACCCCCGCCATCAGCTGAACCGTGGTGGTGAGATACCGCCCCAGCACCGTGTCCACCAGATGCCCCATGATGCCGCCGGTATCCCCGAAGGCGGTCACCACCAGTGCCAGCACCGGCGCAAACAGCGCAAGGCTCATCAACAGTTGCAGCAATGGCCAGCCCGACTCCACCCCGATGAGTGAAGTGGTCTTACGCGCAACATCTGACCGCGCCAACCCCATGCTGAACCTTCTCCCCGAAACTGCTGAACCCCGACCATCATCATGGCGGAACCAGCCCAATAAATAAACGCAAATGAGAATTATTCGCGTTTGACCACAAGGTCAAGCGGACAGATGGTCACTGCAGAAAGGAAACAGGATGGGGAAGACGATGGAGAAGAGGATAGGGGGGGAAGATAAAGCGCGGTTATTTGATTTTGCGGCCAAACAGCTCAAGGCGGTGGCCGACCAGCTCAAACCCCATGTCGCGGGCGATTTTTTCCTTCAGGGCTTCAAGCTCTTCATGCTGGAACTCATGGATTTCACCGCTATCGACATCAACCAGATGCTCGTGATGCTCGCCTGAAAGCTCGTAACGGGCCTTGCCGTCACCGACCTCGAGCTTATCGACAATCCCCGCCTGTTCCAGCACCCCGACGGTGCGATAGATGGTGGCCAGCGAAATCGTCTTGTCGATTTCAATCGCCCGCCGATAGATGGTGTCAACATCAGGGTGGTCATTGGCGTCATCGATCAGCTCAATGATGATCCGCCGTTGATTGGTCATGCGGACGCCGGCTTCGAGGCATCTGTCAATCACCCGTACCATGATGTTATCCCTGTGTCGTCATGTCTTGTTCAAAATCATTCTAAACAGCCGCGCCTGAAACCGCAACCGTCGAGGGCCGGGTTTAACGGCGATGAGCTTCAGTCGGTGTAGCTGACGTCATCACCAATGGAAATATCACCGCCTTCCAGCACGGTGCAACAGACGCCGCCGCGCCAGCCCGGGGTCATCGCCTTGCGCAGGCCGGGGCGCAGCCCTTCCATGATCTCGCAAGGGTCGGTTTCCATCGCCACTTCCAGCTTGACGCCGCCAATGGAAAACACCCCGCCTTCGGCTTGCGGCGAGCGCATGCCAGTGACCAGAATATTGGCGCGGCGTTCTGTCCAGTCAATGGCATCGCCGGTTTCGGCGACAGCGTCCGTCCAGTCGTCTTCAAACAGGATGCTGATCTGACGGCCACGTTTTTTGCCCCTTGCGTCGCCATCAATGCCGGCGTCAACGCTGACGGATACCGCCGCGCGGGTTTCCATTGGCGCCATGATCTTCGGGGTGATCGCAAGACCTTTGACTGTAGCCATTATCTTTCTCCTCAATGCCTAAGCCCATTAAACCTGATCCCCGCCGCCAAATCAATTGGCGGGGGTGGGGTAAGGAAATACCCTGCTCAGAGTTCAGCACGGCCTTTGAATTCCCGCCATTTGATGGTGGCATTGGCGCCAATCCAGGACAGCAGTTTCGGGGGCAGTTTCTGCGGCGCCTCCGCCGACAGCAATTCTTCGGCAAGCGGTGAATTGGCTTTGGTCGCCATCTCGGCGGCGGCGATCCCCGCCAGGGTGCCTTTGGCCGTGCCCAGCCCGTTCTGGCAACAGGCGGCGATGATGCCGTCATCCACCTCACCAAAAGCCGGAGCGGAATTGTAGGACAGGCATAAACGGCCCGACCAGCGGTATTCCATCTCAAGGTCATTGAGCATCGGGAAACGCCGCTGAAACCCCTTGTCCTGATCACGGCCATAGCGGGCGATGCGCGCTTCCGACACTTCCATGGACGGGTCAAACGACCAGCGGTTGCGCACAACGATACGGTCGCCGCCTTCCCCGCTGATGCGACGGACGGTGCTGCCCATAGGGTCTGACGGGGTGATGCCCCAGCGGGAACGCCCCCCCAATCGCTTGACCTGATCAACTGTCATGGCTTTTGTCATCGACGCGTAGGTGAACACATGCATCAGGCGGTTTTGAAAAAACCCGAAGCTTTCGGCATGGCCATTGACCGCCAGAATAATTTTCGGGGTGGTGATGGTGCCTTGCGGTGTCTTGACCTGCCAGTCACTGCCTTGACGCGTCATCTCCAGCGCCGGGGTGTTTTCAAAAATCGTCACCCGGCCCGACAACCCGTCGGCCAGACCGCGGATATATTGCGCGGGCTGGAGCAACACCGTGCCCGGCATATAAAGCCCGGTGGC
Source organism: Alphaproteobacteria bacterium (assembly GCA_021296375.1). Lineage (GTDB taxonomy): Bacteria > Pseudomonadota > Alphaproteobacteria > Puniceispirillales > UBA1172 > JAGWAQ01. The sequence goes on along the minus strand of JAGWAQ010000044.1, from coordinate 3,810 downwards.
GTAGAAATCACTGCCGGTGATGGCCTTCATCTGCTGGCCGTCAAGCTCTTCAAACGGCTCCCCCAGATTGGCCAGGTGGCGGGCATAATCGCGATTGTGCTTAAGGCCGTTGTCATCCGCCGCGCCATTGATGCGGCCATTGGCATCCACCGCCTCTTCGGGCAGGGCGAACTCCGCCGCCACTTCTTTGGCGAAATCAATCGCTTGACGGTTAAGCTTGATCTGCCAGAGATCACGGTCAAGGCTTGAGGTATAGTGATCCGACGACAGCTCATGGGGCAGGTCGATCATAAAGCCGGAATTGCGCCCCGCGGGGCCATGGCCAATACGCGTGGCATCCACCACCACAATCTTGTCGCCGCCGCGCAATTGCGCGAGCCGCCGCGCCGCCGACAACCCCGCAAAGCCGCCGCCGATCACCAGCCAGTCGCAGGTGATGTCGGCGTTAAGCTGAGCCCGCGGCGGGGCATCGGCAAGGATGGAATTCCATGCCGCTGGCCCGGGGTCACGCGGAAGTTTTCGCGCTTTATGGGTGGTGGCCATATCAGATTTCATCCGGCGCGTTGTCGGACAGATCAACCCAGATGGTTTTCATTTCCGTGTACTGGTCATGGGCCGCAAGCGAATTGTCACGCCCCCCGAAGCCGGATTCACGATAGCCGCCAAATGGCGTCGTGATGTCCCCTTCGCCATAGGAATTGACGGTCACCGTCCCGGCCCGCATGGCGCGCGCCAGCCGCATGGCCTTGCGCATATTGCCGGAGAACACCGCGCCCGCCAGGCCGTAATTGGTGTCATTGGCGATCTCGATGGCTTGTTCAGCAGAGGCCACGGTAATGACCGACAGCACGGGGCCGAAAATCTCATCCCTGGCGAGGGCGTCATCTGGCTTGACGCCATCAAAAATGGTCGGGGCAACGCCAGCTTGATCAGGGCTGTCGCCACCCACCAGGGGGGTATGCCCGGCGTCTTTGGCGGCGGCGATCATTGAGGTGACCTTGCCAAAATGGTCCTGATCAACCAGCACCCCCATGCGATTGACAGGGTCAAGCGGATTGCCCTGACGCCATTCCCTGACATGGGCCATGATCTTTTCCATCAGCGCGTCCTTGATGTCTTTATGGACAATCAGGCGTGACGTGGCGGAGCAATTCTGCCCCATGTTCCAGAACGCCCCATTGACGATATGCCCGGCGACGCTTTCAAGATCCTCGGCATCGTCAAGGACAATCGCGGGGTTTTTGCCGCCGCATTCCAGGGTGACTTTCTTGAGGTTTGATTGCGCCGCGTAGGACAGGAACAGCCGGCCGGTTTCCGTTGATCCCGTAAAGCTGACCATATCGATATCGCCATGCAGGCCAATCGGCTGACCGGTGGTGGGGCCATCGCCGGGCAGAACCTGAAAGACCCCCCGCGGAACCCCGGCTTCCATCGCCAGTTCCGCCAGCCGCAATGCCGTCAGCGGCGTTTGTTCGGCGGGTTTGACGATAACGGAATTCCCCGCCGCCAGCGCCGGGCCAATTTTCCAGGCCAGCATCAGCATCGGGAAGTTCCACGGCAGAATACAGCCGACAATCCCCACCGGTTCACGGACAATCATCGCCATGGCGTCATCCCCCACGGGGGCGGTCTTGTCATAGATCTTGTCGATCGCTTCGGCGTGCCATTTGATGGTGGTGATGGTTTCGGGAATATCAATTTCCGCACAATCGCGGATCGGCTTGCCGCTGTCGATGGCTTCCATCACCGCCAGTTCATGACGATTGCGGGTGATCAGCTTGCACAGACGGATCAGCACATCCTTGCGTTCCGACGGATGCGCGCGGCTCCAGCTGCCTTCATCAAACGCCTTGCGGGCTTTGCCGACGGCGTAATCGACATCTTCCGCCGTGGCCTGATGGATGGTGGTGATGACGTCCCCCGTCGCCGGATTGGTGATCGGCATGGCCGCCCCGGCGCCTTTCTTGAAGCCGCCATTAATGAAGGCTTCCGAAGGTGGGGTCAGGCTGTTGGCGATAGCGGTGTATTCATCAAGGCTCAGCACGTCGGTCATGTTGCGGCCTCCTCTTCAATTTGTTGAATGGTGGTGTTCATGGTGGCGATAACCTGCGCCAGGTCACGCTTCTCGTCTTTATTGAGCGGCTTCAGGGGCAGCCGCGGCTTGCCCGCGGGAAGCCCCCGCAAGGTCATGCCATGCTTGATGTTCTGCAGGAACTTGCCGCCCTGCTCCAGCACGGTCATGAGCGGCAGCATCGCCGTCATGATGCGGCGGCCACGGATGTAATCGCCGTCAATCACGCAAGCCTTGTAAAGCGCCTTATGCGCCCCCATGGCAAAGTTACTGGCGGCGCAAACCCAGCTTTGGGCACCCCAGGCAAAAAATTCCAGCGCCTGATCATCCATCCCGCAACTGAGCGCGATATGCGGATACCGCCGCGCCAGCAAATGGACGCGATTGATGTCACCTGAACTTTCCTTGATGGCTTTGAAATTGCTCGACTGGCCGACGCGATCAAGGAACTCCTCATCCATCATCGAACCCATGCGGCCGGGGTAATTGTAAAGCATCACCGGCATGTCGACACTGCGCTCAATGGCGAGGGCATGGAGGGCGTTTTCACGCCCCGTTGGCAGGGAATACGGCGGGGTGGCGATCAGTATCGCGTCACAGCCGGCGTCTTTGGCCTGCCCCGCAAGGATGATGGAATCTTCGGTCCGCAAGGCGCCGGTGCCGCCAACAACCGGCACCCGGCCCTTGACGACGTCGCAGCCGAACTTCAGCATATCAACCCGTTCTTCCATCGAATGGGCGTAATATTCCCCCGTTGTTCCGGCGATGATGATGCCATCCCCGCCTTCGGCAATAAGATGCTCAAGCACCTCCGCGAACCCGTCGCGATCAATGCTCATGTCATCATGAAGCGGGGTGATCGCGGGGGTGTAAATCCCTCTAAATTCCATAACTCCAGCTCTCTTTCAATTGGGTTAACGTGGTCAATAAATCCCTCGCCCTGAACCTGTCTACTCCCATGGACTGTCTATCCCCCCTGGGCTGTCTACTCCCCTGGGCTGTCTACTCATGCCCGTCGATAGAAAAATCAAGCGGCACGGGGTGAATAAACAGATCCATATAGTGGCGGGACAACTCCCAGTGTTCAAGGGTAAGCCTGACGGCGGCGTCTTCATCACCGGCGGCGAACACCTCGATAAACTCGTCATGATGCTGGCTGGCGGTGGGGACATTGCTGGCGCGGTCATCTGATGTCGGCTTCCAGAACGTCTGGCCGATACGGGCATGGTCGATCAGCAGGCGCTGCAGGCTCGGCATTAAATAGGGATTGCCCGACATGACGCCGATCTGGTGGTGAAACCGGTCATTGTAATAGACCATGCCATCGACACTCTGCGCCGCCACCTCGGCCTTGAACTTGATCTGAATATCCGCCAGCTCGTCGATCTGGGGGCGGGTTGCGCATTGCGCGGCAAGACGCGAAATGGCGGAATAAATCATCGGCGCGCTGAGGAAAAAATTGCGCATGGCGATCGGGTCCATGGGGGAGACAATGCCGCCTTTATTCACGCGGATCAAAGTGTAGCCTTCGCCGGAAAGCTGGCGCAAGACTTCACGCATGGGGGTGCGAGACAAGCCAAACACCTGGCCAAGGCCGGTTTCATCCAGCGGCTCACCCGGCGCCAGCTCCATCGTCAGGATCTGACGACGCAATTCCGTCAAGACATCGTCTTTGCTGAATTTTTTTTCCGCCAACCCATCGGGCGAACCGTTTTGGGTTTTGGCCATGGTTACGGCCG
>JAGWAQ010000043.1:1319-12377 GCA_021296375.1 Alphaproteobacteria bacterium | reverse complement strand
GCGAGGTTGTAATGCAAATTCCCGTCCCCCATATGGCCAAAGCCGAACAGCCGCACATCCGGCACGATGGCACGAATGGCGGTGGCGGCGCGATCATAGAATTCCGCCATATGCTCATGGGGAATCGAAATATCTGATTTATAGGCTGGCCCGGCCTTGATCTCGATTTCAGGGGTCAGATCACGGATCGCCCAGATCGCTTGCCGCTGGTTTTCGTTCTGGGCGATGGTGGCGTGCAGCACCAGCCCGTCTTCAAACCCCTCCGCCAGCAGGTTTTCCATCATCACCTGCAGGGCGAGGGTGCCGTCGGCGCGCGGCCGGGCATCTGCGGCGGCGGTGGAGGCCAGTTCGATCAGGCAGGAAAATTCAGGCATATCGTCAAGCGGGGCGATGGTGTCGGGGAAATGCTCACGGACATTTTCCACAATAGACCTCGGCATTAATTCAAAGGCGATGACATTGCCGCCGCTGTCGGATTGCGCGCGTTGCAGCATGGTGATGGCGGCGTTGATATCCCGTACCCCGGCCCAGGCGGTGGCGCGGGCTTTCGGTTCAGGGAACAACTGCAAGGTCGCGGCGGTGATGACCCCCAATGTGCCTTCCGCGCCGATGAACAGGTTTTTCAGGTCATAACCGGTGTTGTCTTTTTTCAGCGGCGACAGCAGGTCCATCACCTCACCCTTGGGGGTGACGACCTCAAGCCCGAGGCACAATTGCCGCGCGTTGCCGTACCGCACGACATTAAGGCCGCCGGCATTGGTCGACAGGTTGCCGCCAATTCGGCAGGTGCCACGCGCGCCAAAATTAAGCGGGAAGACCAGCCCTTCGGCTTCCGCCGCGATCTGGATATGCTCAAGGATGCATCCCGCCTCAACGACGATCGACTGGCTCGACAGATCAAGATGACGTATCCGGTCCATGCGGGTCATGCTCAGCACAATAGCCGTGCCGTTGTCATCAGGGGTGGCGCCGCCACAGAGCGAGGTGTTGCCGCCCTGCGGCACCACGGGGATGGCATGGCGATCGGCCAGTTGAATAATCCTCGCCACCTCATCGGTTGAGCCGGGGTGGGTCACGGCCAGCGCCGCGCCATGGTAATGCCCGCGCCAATCCGTCAGATAAGGCGTCATCTCCTGACGGTCAGCGATGGTGTATTTCGCGCCGGTAATGGCGATCAGTTCAGCAATAATATCATCACGGGTCATGGTCATCTGGCCTCATTCATCCGCTTGGGTATTCATTTGAGTGTTCACTCGTGTGGTCAAGGGGGCGGTCGGCGGCGGCGCGGCGCAGCCGGTCATTGATGGCTATGCCCAATCCATCTTCCGGCACCGGCGCAATGGCAATGCGTTTGCCTGCCATCATATCGGCTTGCCGCATCATATGATAGAGATTGGCCGCCGCTTCCACCAGATCAGCAGCAGGGCTGAGATTAACATCGCCGTTGATGGGGCCGAAACCGATCATCACGTCGCTGGCCTGCGGCGTGGTGATGTTGAGCGCAACGGGTTTTGACGGGGCGTAATGGCTTTCCATCTGGCCGGGGCTGATGATGCCCTGGCCGGGGGCTTGCGGCGCAAAGCCTGTCGCCATTTCGATCATGTTCGGGGTGATGGACCCCGGGCGCAAGACCAGAGGCACCTCACCGCGGGCATCAATGACGGTGGATTCCACGCCGTCTTCGGCAGGCCCCATATCAAGGATCATGGCAAGCTCTCTGGCGCCCCCCAACTCTTCCATGACATGGGTGGCGCGGGTCGGGCTGATGCGGCCGGAACGATTGGCCGAAGGGGCGGCGACAGGGCATCCGCATTCCGCCAGAAATTGCCGCGCCTGCGCTTTGGCGGGAACCCGAAGGGCAATGCTGTCAAGCCCCGCTGTCGCCAGGTCACAGACGGCAGGCCCATGGTTCGGGGCCATAATCCGGTTGAGGATCAAGGTCATTGGCCCGGGCCAGAAAGCATCCGCCAGTTGTTGGCCGATCAAGGTGGGCAGGCCAAAATCAAACGCCCGTGAGGTGGTTTCGATATGGCTGATCAGGGGGTTGAACGCCGGTCGCCCTTTGGCGGCATAGATGCGGGCAACAGCGTCAGGGTTGGTGGCATCGCCCCCCAGCCCATAGACGGTCTCCGTGCCAAACGCCACCAGCTGGCCTTGACGAATGGCGTCAGCGGCGGCGGTGATCTGGGCAGGACGGGCGGGGGTCGCGTTAATCATGGCGCGCCACCTGCAGTGCTGGCGGCAACCATAATGGCGGCACGTCACGGGTGATTTTCGCCATGGCGCAAAAATACCCGTTTAGGCGATCAGGTTTGCCGTAACTGAACCGTTGTTCGTCAGGGCCGATGACACTTCCGCCAGCGGCTTCCAGAATAGCTTGCCCGGCGGCGGTGTCCCATTCCATGGTGGGGCCGGTGCGGGGGTAGAGATCCGCCTTGCCTTCGGCAAGCACACAGAATTTCAGGGATGAGCCAACGGAAGTGGAGGAATTCGCCCCAAGGCGATCGATCCAGGCGTTAAGCTCCGGGCTGCGGTGGGCTTTGGTGGCGACAACATCAGGGGTTTCGATGCGGGCGTCCCGCGCGCTGATGGGGTGTGGCGCCCCCATGCGGTCAAGGGTCATGGCATCATCAGCGGCGCTGGCCTGACGCTTCCAGGCCTTGCCGTCACTTCCCCCCCATAACAGCCCCAGGGCGGGGGCGTAAATCACCCCCAGCACCGGAAAGCGATCACGGATCAGGGCAATATTGACGGTGAAATCCGGCTTGCCGCTGATGAAGCCCTTGGTGCCGTCAATCGGGTCAATGCACCAGTATTCCTGCGGTTCATGATCTTTTGAACAGCTCCAGGTTTCTTCGGTGATGGCGGGAATATCGGGGGCCATGGTGGTCAGCCCGCTGGTGATGATGGCATCAGCGGCGAGGTCCGCTTCCGTCACCGGGCTGCCGTCGGATTTGCTGGATGTGCTGAACCCGTCCTGACGCAGACGCATGACCGCGTTGCCAGCCTCGATGCTGATCTCTTCAATTCGGGTGATGTCCATCATGGGTTCGGGTTCTCAAAAAAAGGCGATTAACGTCATCGTTCTGACCTCTAATTTTGCACAGTTTGCGAGTGTTTGAAAGCCGGGGCATTGCCGCAAGGCGGAATAATGGGGTTGATCTCAGCCGCGCAAGGCGGCAGAACAGAATCTCACGCAATATCAGGACAGGGAACGCCCTATGTGCGGCCGCTTCAGCAACGCCACCACTCCGGACCAATTGAAGGCGACCTTCAATGTGCAATTGCCGCAATCTCTTTCCACCACCCCCCATGGGGGGCGAGGCCATAACGCGGAGCCGCGCTGGAACATTGCCCCCAGCCATGAGGTTGATGCCATGACGGCGGGGTCGATCGCGACCGGCGGGCAGAAGATGATGCGGACCATGATCTGGGGCGTGGCGACCCCGAAATCCCCGCGTCCCCTGATTAACGCCCGCTCCGAAACCATGTTTGAAAAGCCAACCTTTCGCACCGCCGCCCGCAAACAGCGTTGCGCCGTGGTGGCCAGCGGCTGGTTTGAATGGCTGGCCCCGAAACAGCCTTATTACATCCACCGCCGTGATGGCCAGCCGATGGCCATGGCGGGGTTGTACTGGCGGGATGGTGACGTCAGCCGCTGCGTGGTGGTGACGACGGCTGCTGACGACGGGTTGTCGGCAATCCATCACCGCGCGCCCTTGGTGCTGGCGCCGCAAGACCTTGACGCCTGGCTTGACCCGGCCCATGGCGAAGACAGTCTGGCCGGTATTATTGCCCCAAGCCCGGCATCAGGCTTTGACTGGTATCCGGTGTCGCATGAGGTGGGCTCGACGCGCGTTAATCACCGTCGGTTGATTGCGCGCGATGACCATCATGGTATCCCCCCCGAACCGCAGATGAGCTTGTTCTGATCACCGAGGTTTTATCCTCGGGTTCACTTGTCAGGTGGCGATATCCGCGATGGATCCGGCGTGGCGATGGTGGGCGTAAATATGCCAAAGCATCAATGCCCCGGCGCCACGATAGGGCGCCCACGGGTCCCCCATTTTTTTCATGGTGGCGCCGTCGGGGCGGGTGTTGAGGGATTTGAGGATTTTCATCCCTTCCTGAAGGGCGAGATCATTGAACGGCCAGGCGTCCATATCCGCCAGCACAAACAGCCGGTAATTATCGGCGGTCCATTCGCCAATGCCGCGGATCGCCACCAGTTTTTTCGTGACGTCTTCACCGGGCATATGGGGCAGCGCATTGAAATCAAGCGAACCGTCCTCGACCGCTTCGGCAAGTCCCTTGACGTATTCCGCCTTGCGTTGGGACAAGCCCGCGTCGCGCAACTCTTCTATCGTGGCGGCGGCGGCGATGGCGGCGTGGTCAAATTGCGCGTCACGCATACGGGCCCAGACAGCGGCGGCGGCTTTGGTGGAAATCTGCTGGCCGATGATGACCCGCGCCAGGGTGCCAAAACCCGGCGTTTCCGACCGGTCCGGTGGAGGCCCGATCTCCGCAACAGCTTTGGCCATATCCGCGTCCAGCGCCATCAGCTTAGCGAGCGCGCCATCGGGTGCGGTCAAGGCTTCCTGCATTGATATCAAAGGGTGAGGAGACGTTAAGGGGTGAGGCGTTGTCGTCGTCATCGTTGCGGTCGGCTTTGCTGTGGCGTGTCCTTTCACCATAGTGAGCGGATCAACGGTTGTCACATCTTTGTTGTCACATCTTTAAGGATCAGGCATGATGGCGGCATGAACAAGTCGATGAATTCATTGCAAAAACCTGCACCTGTTTGGGATCTGCCCCTGCGCGTCTTTCATTGGGGGCTGCTGATCGCGGTGGTGGGGGCGATCGCTTCCGCCAAGAACGGCGAGATGTACTGGCATCAAAAATCCGGCCTGACGGAGCTGGGGCTGGTGGCCTTCCGCCTGATCTGGGGGGTCATCGGGTCGCATCACGCGCGGTTCCGGAATTTCATGGTGGGGCCGCGGCGGGTGCTGGCCTATATCGCGGAACGACGTGGCGGTGATCGCAGTGTCCACCCGGGGCATGCGCCAACAGGGGCTTACGCGACGCTGGCATTGCTCGCGGTACTCTTGGGGATGGCCTTGCTGGGGGCTATGTCGAATGATGATATTCTGTACGAAGGGCCGCTGGCGGCTTATGTCGGCAGCTTCACCAATCGCGCCAGTGACCTGCACCATATCGGGGAAAAGCTGGTCTTCTTTCTGATCGCGGCGCATCTGGCGGCGATATTGATCTATCGTTATGTGCTGAAGATCAAGCTGCTGCCAGCGATGGTGAACGGCGGGCAGGACCCGAAAATTACCCCCATCACCCCGTTGCGGCAAGCGATCGGGTTTGCGGTGATGGCGGCGACCCTTGCCGCCGCCCATAGCCTGAGCAATCTTGGTGACCGGTTTTTCTAGCCGTGCGGCCCGGTTAGTCCTTGAAGGACATCAGTTCTTGAAGGACATCAGTTCTTGAAGGACATATGGCAGGATTTGCAGGTTCCCGCCAATGCGCCAAAACCTGCGTTCATCTGTGCGATTTCCCCGTTGCGGGCAAGGGCGGCCAATTTGGTGGCGGCCTCCTCGGCGTCCCTGGCGGCGGCGGTAAAGCCCTCCCAGTTTGACCAGATTTCAGCACGGGCGTTGGTTTTGCCCTGATCAGACCCTTCGGGAAAATATTCCGTCATGCGCGCCGACCAACTGGCGATAATATCGGCATTGCTGGCGATGGTGGCGAGGTCATCTTCGCCGATGGCGGCACGGATGGCCTTGATGGCGGTGACGTTGTTGCGAAATTCCTGTTTGCGGGTTTCCACCACATCAGCGGCGGCAGGGAAAGTGGCGGCGGGGAGAGTGGCGGCGGTCAAGACAAGCGATGAAAAAATGACAGCAAGAGTAGGGCGGGTCATGGAGAGTCCTTTGTGTTGCGATGGTCCTCTAACTGTAGCGTCAATTCTTGCAGGGGCAAGATGCATGGTCTAGTCTCACCTGATTGTGATTGCCTTATCCTCCTCTTGATGACGGACCATGCCATGACATCTCTTCCTCTTTTCTGGCCAATGCTGGGTTTTATGGTGGCGGCGGCCTTCACCCCGGGGCCGAATAACATCATGCTGGCGGCGTCAGGGGCGAATTTCGGGTTTCGCCGCACCATTCCCCATATGCTGGGGGTGGCTGGCGGGATTATCGGCTTGATGCTGCTGGTGGGGCTTGGCCTTGGGGTGTTGTTTGAAACTTTCCCCCTGGTGCGGCAGGTGCTGCGTGTGGGGGCGTTGAGTTTTATTCTCTATCTCGCCTGGCGGATCGCCACCAGCGGCCGGTCCACTGATGCGAAAGGCCGGGGGCGGCCAATGAATTTTATTGAAGCGGCAAGCTTTCAGCTGATCAACCCGAAAGGGATTGTGATGGCGATTTCCGTTACCACCACCTTCATCAGCCCTGATGCCAATTTTACTGCCCAATTCATCGTGCTGCTGGCGGCGTTTACGGTGATCACTTTTGCGGCGGTAACAACATGGGCGGGGTTTGGGCTGATCATCGGTCGGCTGATCCAGACGGACCGGCGGCAACGGCTGTTCAACATCACCATGGCGGTGCTGCTGGTGGCGTCAATCCTGCCCGTGGCGGCGGATATGCTGACCCCTTGAGGGATTAGCCGGTGAACGGGGTCAGCCAGTAAACGGGATCAGGCCGTCATCTCGGCGGGTTTGGCGGGGGACCGCCGGCTGAGCTTGTATTCCCGGTAGGAAATAAACACGCAGGACCCGACCACAATCACCATGCCGGTGATTTCGATAAAGGACAGCGCTTCCCCCCAGATCAAGACGCCAGCCAGCGCCGCCATCGGCACCGACAGATAGCGCACGGGGGCAAGGGCGGCGGCTTCGCCATGTTGATAAGCTGACGTGAACCCGATCTGGACAAACGTCGCGCATAAGCCGAAAAAGCACATCAATGCCAGTTGATCATCAATAATAGCGCCAAAGATAAAGGCTTCACCTATCGCGAGCATCACGGCGGGGTAAATCAGCGCCCCCACCATATTATGCCAGAGCGCGACGGTGACCGGTTCTTCGGTTTTGCCCAGCAGGCGCAGGATGACCACCAGAAACGCCCCGGCAATGGCAGAGCAAAGCCCGTAAAATGCCCCGATATTCAGGTCATCATGAAACGGGTTGGTGATCATGATAATCCCGATCAACCCCAGCATCACCGCCGACCCCCGGTAGACCCCGACCTTTTCCCGCAGGATCAGGGGCGACAGGATGGTGACAAAAATCGCCGAGGATTGAAACAATGCCGTCGCCTGACCAAGGCTGGTGTGGGTGATCGACAGAAACCAGAAGACAATCCCGATCTGCCCCACAATCACCCGCATGATCAGGCGGTCCCAGCGGTTGATATCAAGCAGCTTTGGCCCGCGCTTGACATAGGCGGCGGCGGCAAGGGTCGGCACGCTGAACACAAAGCGCAGGGACAGGATCACCAGTATCGTCGCCACTGGCGATAGCGATTTGATGATAAACGATGTGATGAGGCCGGCGGCGACGGCGATCAGCATATATCCGATGCCGATAATATTGCCGTTGACGGGAACCCGTTGTGAGTCTGGCATGATGTCTCCTGATCACAATCTAGAGTGACCGTTGGAGTTTGTCAGCCTGAAGGTGAATAATCTTGAGGTTTTTTTTAATCAGGCGGCGTTTGATGCCGAAGCGGGATCAGCGTCAATGATGCTCCAGGCGGCGTCAACATTAGTGCAGCCGCGCAGGTGATCAGCGCGGGATTTGTCACGCAGGACACGCGAGGCGAGGGCAAGCGCGGTCAGGTGTTCGCCGCCGATATTTTCCGGTGCCAACAGCATAAAGACAATATCAACCGGCAGGTCATCATTGGACTGATAATCAATCGGCTGCTGCAGCACGGCAAGACAAGTCAGGGGGGCGGTGACATTGGCGGTATCAAATTCGCAACGGGTATGGGGGATGGCGATGCCTTCCCCGATGCCGGTGCAGCCCAGGCGTTCGCGTTCCATCAGGTGATCAAGCGCCATGCGCTGATCAAAGTCAGGCAGGCCAGATGTCATGCGGCGAACCATTTCCTGCAGCACTTGCTTTTTGCTGTTGGCTTTTAAGCCGATGATGACGTCATCAGGTGAAAGAATTGAACTGAGTTTCATAATGAATGGTGCCGAAGCGACTCTGATTATTTCAGGGCAGGGCGCAAATTTGCGCAACTTGTGATGAGGGTAATAGGGGGGTGCCCGGGATTTGTCAAGTAAAGCTTCTGTGACTGCCGGCGCGGTTAGCGGCTGAACTGGTTGCCGAGGTAGACATCCCGAACATTTGTATCATTTACAACCTCATCGGGGGTGCCGGACATCAGCACACGGCCATCATGGAGGATGTAGGCGCGGTCGATAATATTGAGCGTATCGCGGGCATTATGGTCGGTGATCAAAACCCCGAGGCCGTGATTCTTGAGTTGCGCGATCAAATCCCGGATTTCTGAAATGGCAATAGGGTCAATCCCTGCCAGCGGTTCATCGAGCAAAAGGAACGTCGGGCGAGCCGCAAGCGCACGGGCAATTTCCACCCGCCGCCGTTCGCCACCCGACAAGGTCATGGCGCTGGCGGTGCGCAAATGGCCAATGTCAAATTCCACCAGCAGCTCTTCGAGCATGATGTTGCGAATTTCAGGGTCAGTCTCAACGGTTTCCAGAATGGCCTTGATGTTTTGTTCAACGGTCAAGCCGCGGAAAATGCTGGCTTCCTGCGGCAGGTAGCCGATCCCCAATTGCGCGCGGCGGTAGACCGGCACATTGGTGATGTCGCTCTGGTCGAGCAGGATGCGGCCTTCGTCATTTTTGACGAGACCTGAAATCATGTAAAAACAGGTGGTCTTGCCCGCGCCATTGGGGCCGAGCAGGCCGACGGCTTCACCGCGGCGAACATTGATGGTTACGTTGCGAACAACACGTTTTTTGTCAAAGGATTTGCCGATTTGCTGGGCAACAAGGCCGGACATGCCCTCGTTGGAATGGACCAGACGCGGGGTGTTCCCCTGGCCGGGTGAGTTGAAATTCTTCTGGTCGTCCATAGCGGCTTTCCCGAAATCCTTGGCACAAATCTATTGGCACAAATCTATTGGCTCAACTTCACTGGGTCAAATTCATTGACACCAAAACTTCCTGGGGTCCGAAGACGGGCCCCAAAACGAGCTCTAAAACTTTCAAGGAACCTGGGTGACCCGGGCACGCCAATGTTCAGAACGCATCAAGCGGCGATAATATCAAATTAACTTTATAAAAACAACACCTTCTGAAATGACCTTTAAGGGCCATATCATGTGGCCATATCATGGGGTTATGTCATGGGGCAGGGGGCGTGCTTATTCGGCTGGCTTGAAGACGCCGCCCACGCGCTTGCCGGAGTTTGAGGCGGACATGGTGCTGGAGCCGGTGACGGTGTCGATTTCAGCCTTGTCGCCGGTCATGGTGTTGCCGCCATCTTTCAGCACAACCTGGCCCGTCAGCACAGCGATGCCGGTGGCTTTTTCATACGTCATGGTGTCGGCGAAAGCTTGACGCAGGCCGGTGGCGGCGGGGCTGAACACTTCGGTGGCGCCGGTTGCATTGACGGTCACCACGTCGCTTTCGTCCTCATTAAGGGTCGCTTCGATCTGTTCCCCGCGCAGGATCTGGCCATTGGACAAGGTGATCTCGGCATCGCCGCTGGCGGTCAGCAGGCGGGCGTTGCGGTCATAGGTGATGCGGTCACGGGCGATCAGGGTTTCACCGGCATTGACGATGGTGGGGGTGCCGCCGGTCAATACCGCCAGATTGGTGATCAGGTCATAGGTGATGGTGCTGGCCTTGGCGACAAAGGCACCATGCTTGAGTTCGGCGTTGGTGCGGCCTTCGATCAGGGTGATGGAGGTTGCCTCAACATCATTAGCCCCGTTATTTTCCTCATCTTCGGTGACATAATTGGCTTCGATGACATCAGCGGATAAAACCGTATCGCCGCGCTGGGCGGTGGCGTTGCCCCTGGCGATATATTGCTGGACATCACGCAACCATTGCAAGCTGTTGTCGGCTTCCACCACAAGGTTGTTGTCCTGCGCCAGGGTTGGGGCGGGCAGGGCCAGTCCCGATGCTGTCATTACGGCGAGGGCGGCGATCACAGCAGGCGACATCGAGGGCAACATGGTCTTGAGGCTGGGCATAAACATAAACTTTCTCATGATGTCTTAATTGTAATGTCTTAATTGGATTGCGGTGTCGTCAACTGGCGGATGGTAAGGGTGGATTTGCCGGTGAACAGCACGTCCAGCCCGTTGTCATTGATGACCATGCCTTCGGCCTGCACCTGGGCGCGGGGGCTGAACCCCCGGACGCGTTGGTCTGACGTCATCTTGCCGCTGTTAAGGTCAGCGATGGCGGCTTCCGTCATCAAGGTGTAGCCGATATCGGGACGGACAATCACCACCCGGCCGTTGAGGTGAACACGTTGCGCCACGCGATTGAACTGCCCTTCATTGGAGCGCAGGGTCATGGGGTTGCCCGACGCCGTATCGACGCGCGCGCGCGGCGAGACCAGCTCCACCTCATCAGGCTTGTCGGGGGTTTCCCGTGCGACTTCGGCAAGGACGATGAAATCATTGCCTTCGTTGGTGATGCCTTTATAGGTCAGGCCTTTCAGCTCAAGACTGCCGGAGGCTTCGACTTTCGGGGCTTCCGCCGTCACCTGAACCTTGATGTCCTCTTCAGCGGTGAGCGAGATGAACGACAGCACCACCGCCGCCACCACCCCCGTCCCCGCCATCAGGGACAAGCGCAGGGCTTTGCGTTGGCGATCGCCTTCAAGGATGCGCTCGACAGGCTGGGCGTTGGACGCATCGCGCGGCGCAAAGGTGAAGGATTTGCGGCCGCCAGCAGTCTCGCCGTCATTTCCTTCAGGAGCATTTGAGGTGGTGTCAGTGGTCATCTGGAATGATCCTTACCTCGGTTAATGCGAGAAAATATCGACCTGATCGA
>JAGWAQ010000043.1:606-1247 GCA_021296375.1 Alphaproteobacteria bacterium | reverse complement strand
CAGCTGATGCAGATACAAGACATCAGCGGCGGCGTATTTGAGCTGATCTTTGGTCAGTTCAGGGGCGCCCCAATCCGACGATTGCTGCTGCTTGGACAGATCAATGGACAGAATTTCGCGCACCAGCTCCGCCAGCCCGTGGCGATCAGTGTAGGTGCGGATCAGTTTCGACGCAATTTTGGTCCACAACCCCGGGCCAAGATCAGGGCCGATGCCATGGCTTAGCGCCGCCAGGGAAAAGCGCCCGAAATGAAACATCTTTTCCACTTTCGCATCGGCCAAAAGCGCGGCGAGGTTGGGGGCAGGTTGTTTCGGGTGGCCAATTTTAACCAGATGCGCCTGGCCATCACCCGATGAAATCTGCACCAGGCAGAGGCGGTCCCGATGGGGGTTCAGCCCCATGGTTTCGGTATCAATCGCAATGCTGGCCCCAAGGTCGAGATCGCTCGGCAGATCGTCGTGGTAAAGATGAATGTGATCTTGGGCAGCGCTCATGGCCGTGACCTCAGGTGATTCCGGGATGGGTGATGAATATCTCAACACGCCAAAGACATACCACACCTCGGCGGTTTGGGGCAATGCAAGATAGCGGCTTTTATGCCGGGGCAGGGGTGGCGGGCGGCGGGGCGGATGGCGTGGTG
>JAGWAQ010000043.1:0-401 GCA_021296375.1 Alphaproteobacteria bacterium | reverse complement strand
GAAAGACAGTTTTGGGGTGCCGGCGGTTTCAATTTTTGCCAGCATGGCGGGGTTTGCCGCCCTCTCGCGTGAGGCGGGGTTTGACGTCACCCAAGCGGTGGCGACCTCGGCGCTGGTCTGGGGCATGCCGGGGCAGGTGGCCATGGCCTCGCTTCACCTGGCGGGGGCTTCGGCGCTGGTGATCTTCACCGCCGTTGCGCTCGCCAATTTCAGGATGCTGCTGATGGTGGTGTCGGGCATGGACATGATGGGGCTGCGCGACAGTTCCATGGGCACCCTGCGCAAGTTTCTGATGATGCATATGTTGGCGATCACCAGTTGGGTTCAGCTCGGTCATGTTCAGCCGTTGTTCACGCCATCTCAATTGCAAAGGTATTTCCTGGCCTTTGGCGGCATGATTT
>JAGWAQ010000213.1 GCA_021296375.1 Alphaproteobacteria bacterium | reverse complement strand
TCCATCTTTAGTATAGAGTGACTTTATGGCAGCTTTGCTAAAAAACAGCGAAACATCGTCACCACATCGTATTCGTGTTGACCGTCTTTCGTTAAAACTTGTTTCGATCATTGTGGGTTTTCTTGTGTTGGCGGAGCTGCTGATTCTGATTCCCGCCCTGCCCCGGTTCCATTTATCGGAAATGCAAAGCCGCATGCGTGAGCTGTCGTTCATGGCGGAATTGCGCCTGATTGAGGAAAAGGGCAGTTACACCCCCACGCCCTTGCCCGCGGGATGCGGGATCAGCTTGCTCAGCCCTGATGGCAAGGAGCTGTGGTTTGGCAATCCCGCCACGGTTGAGGCCGCCATGGGGGTCACGCCTTTGCCGTGGTCAGAAGATTTCATTGATCAGCTTGGGCTGGCCTTGCGGGCGATCACCGCCACGTCATCAGAGCCGGTGATTTATCAGGTCAATACCGAAAACCTGATGCAGGCGGGGGTTCACACCCAGTTAAAGCAGCATTTCACCCTTGATCTGATCATGCCGAAGAACATCATTTCCGCGCCGATCCGGATTTTCCTGATCGAAAGCCTGGGGCTGGTGCTGTTTTTCGCGATATTGATCGGGGTGCCGGTGGCGTTTTTTGTGGAACGGCGTGTTATTCGGCCGCTCAAGCGCCTGGCGGAAGACATGACGGAATTTGCCCATGACCCCTATCAACCTCGGGCGGGGGGGATTTACGCCGAAGGCGAGGCGATTATTTCCGAGGCGCAACAAGCCTTGGGCAAGCTTCAGCAAGCGACACGAAATGAACTGCTGCAACGCGATAAACTGGCCTCCATGGGCGAGGCGGTGGCCAAGATCAACCATGATATGCGCAATGTGCTGTCCTCGGCGGTGCTGTTGTCGGACCGGTTAGAGCAGGCCGATGACCCCCGGGTCCAGAAATCCGGCGCGGTGGTCAGCAAGGCTATTCAGCGGGCGGTGGTGCTGTGCGGGCAGATGCTGACGTTTTTGAAAACCCCGGGGCAGATCGCGCCAAAACAGCTTGATATCCGCACCATTATTGATGAATGCGCTGATGAGATTGGCATCACCATCTCTTACGAAGGGCCGGACCAACTGGTGGTCGACAGCGGCTATTTCTTCCGCCTGCTCCATAACCTTGTCAACAACGCCCATAACGCCGGCGCCACCGCCATCACGATTGCCATCTGGAAGGCGGGGTCTTACGCGGTGATGGATATCGCCGATAACGGCAATGGCATGGATGACGAAACAAAGGCGCTGATCTTCAAGCCGTTTGCGGGGTCAACCCGCGGCAGCACCGGCCTCGGGCTGTGCATTTCGCGGGATATTGCGATCGCCCATGGCGGTGACCTGAAGCTCACCCGCAGCAATGAAAACGGCAGTGAATTCCGGCTTCGCCTGCCCGTCGAAGTGCTGGGGGAAATGACCCGAAACCGGTTCTGGTCGTCGTGATCAGACCTTCTGTCCGGCGATCGGGGTCGAGGGCTGGGGTTCCATGTCCCAGGGGAAGTAAATCCAGGTGTCCTGGCTGACTTCCGTGACGAATGTATCCACCAGCGGACGGCCCGCCGGTTTGGCATAAGCGGTGGCGAAATGCGCTTTCGGCAGCATGGCGCGCAGGGCCTTGGCGGTTTCGCCGGTATCAACGAGGTCATCAACGATCAGCCAACCTTCGCCATCACCGGCTTCGGGGGCGGATTTGATGACCGTCAGCTCGCCCTGGTCCTTGTTGTCATAGGACGAAATGCAGGCGGTTTCGATCAGGCGAATCTCCAGCTCACGGGCGACGATCGCCGCCGGCACCAACCCTCCGCGGGTAACAGCGATGATGCCGTTAAATGGGCCAAGTTCAACAAGACGCCAGGCCAGGGCTTTGGAGGTGCGGTGCAGCTCTTCCCATGATACCGGGAAAGCTTTGGGCGAAATGGTCGACATGGTTCATCCTCATGCAAATGATCAAACAGGCGATCAGACGGGTAATGTGATCACAAATGATGGTGGACTTTATCCATAACAGAAGCCGC
>JAGWAQ010000042.1:1599-12846 GCA_021296375.1 Alphaproteobacteria bacterium | reverse complement strand
CGTTCAATATGGTGGACAGCGCCGGTCGCCATCATGCGGATTTTCATGCCTTTTTTCAAAATACCGTCGCGCACCCGCACCAGCGTCATGACACCGAGATAAGGGTCATACCAACTGTCGACCAGCATGGCTTTCAAGGGCGCGTCGCCATCGCCTGTCGGGGCGGGCAGGCGCGTCACCAGCGCTTCCAGCACGTCCTTGATGCCAATGCCGGATTTGGCGGATGCTTCAATCGCGTCCGACGCGTCAAGGCCGATCACCTCTTCGATCTGGGCGCGGACACGTTCCGGTTCCGCCGCCGGCAGATCAATCTTGTTGAGCACCGGCACGATCTCATGATCAACGTCAATCGCCTGATAAACATTGGCCAGGGTCTGGGCTTCAACCCCTTGTGAGGCATCGACCACCAGAATGGAACCTTCGCAAGCGGCAAGCGAACGTGACACTTCATAAGCGAAATCCACATGCCCCGGGGTATCCATCAGGTTGATGATGTAATCCTTGCCATCATCAGCCTTGTATTCAAGCCGCACGGTCTGCGCCTTGATGGTGATGCCGCGTTCGCGCTCGATTTCCATGTTATCGAGGACCTGATCTATCATCTCTCGGTCAGCGAGGCCGCCGCAATGCTGGATCAGGCGTTCCGCAAGGGTGGATTTACCATGATCAATATGCGCAATAATCGAAAAATTGCGGATGTTCTCAAGGGTCGCCATAATGCTGTTCCAACTCAAGTCTGTGCAATCATCTGGTATAAGCCCCGCGGGCTTGTTGTGCAACGGTCAGATTGCCCCACCTCGGGGAAAAATCAGAAAACAGGATGGCCGAAAATCATGGCCTGCGGTCTTCTGTCCCCTGGTGCTGGCGTTCAGCTTCGGGGCGGTTTCACGCTTGTCGTGATGCAGGCTTGACCCGCCTGCCCTTTATGCCCTAAAACTAGGGCATCATGACGAGGATGTTGAACACATTATTGCTACGACTGTGATGCCCGGCTTTTGCTGCTGCAAGGGGTAAAGGTCGGGATATGTTCTGCTTTAACAGCACCTTTCAACAGCATACGAAAAGCACCACGAGGCCCACCCTCATCTGTTCATCGGATCAAACCTCAAGAGAACCATCATGACCACTCCGCAAGACCGTTCTTCATCCTATACCGCTTACACCAAGTACAAGCCCTACCCGCCGGTTGACCTGGCGGACCGCACCTGGCCAAACAACACCATCACCGAAGCGCCGATCTGGTGTTCCGTTGACCTGCGTGACGGCAACCAGGCGCTGATCGAACCCATGGACAGCGCGCGCAAGATGGCGATGTTCAAACTGCTGGTGGAAATGGGGTTCAAGGAAATCGAAGTCGGCTTCCCCTCCGCTTCTGATACGGATTTCAATTTCTGCCGCGAGCTGATCGAGGGCGGTTATATCCCTGATGACGTCTCCATCCAGGTGCTGACCCAGGCGCGGGAACATCTCGTTGACCGGACGTTTGAAGCCCTGCAAGGCGCCAAGAACGCCATCCTCCATATCTACAACTCGACCTCCACCCTGCAACGCCGGGTGGTGTTCAAGGAAGACATGGCAGGGGTCAAGGCGATCGCCCTTGATGGCGCCAAGATGGTCACCGACCGTATGGGCCAGCTCACCGGCACCAATCTTCAGCTCCAGTATTCGCCCGAGAGCTTTACCGGCACCGAGCTTGAATACGCGCTCGAGGTTTGCGAAGGGGTGATGGACATCTGGCAACCGACGCCAGCCCATAAATCCATCATCAACCTGCCGGCGACGGTCGAGATGACCTCCCCCAATATTTACGCCGATCAGATCGAGTGGATGAGCCGCCAGTTCAGCCGCCGTGACAGCCTGATCCTGTCCCTGCACCCGCACAATGATCGCGGTGCCGCCGTCGCCGCCACGGAACTCGGGCTGATGGCGGGCGCCGACCGTGTCGAAGGCACCTTGTTTGGCAACGGCGAGCGGACGGGCAATGTCGATCTCATCACCCTTGGCCTGAACATGATGACGCAAGGGGTTAATCCTCACCTTGATTTCTCCGACATCAATCACCTGATCGAAACTGCCGAATACTGCAACCAGTTGCCGGTTCATCAGCGCCACCCTTACGCCGGGTCACTGGTGCATACGGCTTTTTCCGGCTCCCACCAGGACGCCATCCGCAAAGGCATGGATGCGCTGAATTCAGCCAATGAGCCGTTCTGGGAAGTGCCCTACCTGCCGATTGATCCGGCGGATATCGGCCGCACCTTTGAAGCCATCATCCGCGTCAATTCCCAATCGGGCAAAGGCGGGGTCGCGTATTTGCTGGAATTCGACCACCAGATCCGCCTGCCGCGCGGGGCTGAAGTCGAATTGTCGAAAGCCGTCCAGAAAGTCGCTGACGAGACCGGCAAGGAAATCACCTCAACCGATATTTTCGAGATTTTCTCAAAACAATATCTTGAGCCAACCGCGCCGTTTGAACTGGTGTCCTTTGAAAGCCAGAAGGTGAGCCGCCAGAACGACACGGAAATGGTCAATGCCGTGGTCAAAAAGGACGGCGTCGAGCACATGATCTCAGCCCAGGGCAACGGCCCGATTTCAGCTTTTGTTGATGGCATTCGGGCGGAATTCGGCCTCGCCTTCAAGCTCGCTGATTTCGGCCAGAACACCCGCAGCGCGACCTCAAAAGCCGAGAGCGCGGCCTATGTTGAACTGCATGTGCCTGATGAAAACGGCCGCTCCGTGTTTGGCGCGGGGATCGACACCTCGATCACCAAAGCCCCCATCAAGGCGGTGATCTCCGCCCTTAACCGCATGTAAACACCGCGTGTAAGCGCCGCATGTAAGCGTCGGGTGTAAGCGTCGGGTGTAAGCGTCGGGTTTAATCACACATTACCCAGAAGAAAGGCCGGGTCACCCCGGCCTTTTTTATTCCATCAATTCGAGCTGATCTAGCCGCGCAACGTGCCGCCGCAATGCTTTGCCACCGCCGCGACAATCGCCGAAGACGTGGCCTCGATCTCGTCTTCCGTCAAGGTCGCCTTGGTGGGCTGGAGCGTCACCGCCACGGCGACGGATTTGGCGTCATCAGCAATGCCTTTGCCTTGATAAACATCAAACACTACAGCCGAGGAAACCAGCGGCTTCCCTGCCCCTTTAATCGCCCGCAGCAGTTGTTCTGACGTCACCGAACGGTCAAGGATGAAGGCGAAGTCACGGCTGACCTGCTGATACGGCGACAATTGCGCCAGTGGACGCGCCGGTCCCTTGGCTTTGGGCAGCATGACGTCTTCAAGATTGATCTCAAACCCCGCCGCTGGCCCCTTGAGGTCATAATCGGCAATCACGGCTGGATGGATCGCCCCGAAACAGGCCAGCACCTTGCGGCCCTGGCAAAGCGCGCCGGATTGCCCGGGGTGGTACCAGTCAGGGGCCTCCGTGGTGGTCTGGAGGCTGTCGGTGTTGACCCCCAGCCCCGCCAGCACGGCCATTGCGTCAGCGCGGGCATCGGCCCAATCGACGGGGCGAGCGGCACCTGTCCATTCACGCGGGGCGGTCATCCCTACCCGCAGGCCTGCGGTTGAGGTGCGCTGGTCTTCAGGACCATCAGCCGGGAAAATCGGGCCGACTTCAAAAATCGCCGCGTCCGCTTCGCCACGGGCATTGTTGCGCATCAGCGCCGCCAGCAGGTTCGGCATAATGGTGGGGCGCATGGTGGTGAGGTCTGATGAAATCGCATTAACAAGAGTAAGAGCAAGATCACCGCCACCAAACCGCTGGGCGGTCTTGGCATCAAGGAAAGAGAACGTCACCGCTTCCATCATCCCGCGGCTGGCCAGCAACCGGCGGATGGTGTGGGGGCGTTTCTGGGCGGCATCAACCGCTGGTGCCGCCACCACATTAAGGCGCGGCAAGGCGACTTCAGGGATCGCGTCAAAACCGACAATACGGGTGATTTCTTCCACCAGATCAGCGGAACCGACAATATCCCCCCGCCATGGCGGCGGCGCAACGGCCCAGTCATCAGCGCTGTTCTGGCTGACGGTAAAGCCCAGGGTTTCCAGAATTTCCGCTTGTTTGGCTGGCGCCACGTCTACCGCCGTCAGTTCCGCGCAACGTGCCGGACGATAGGCGATCTGGCGTTGCCAATCGGCCCCTGCCCCGGCTTCGGTGATGGCACTGGCCGTCCCGCCACAGATCGACACCACCATGGCCGAAACGTAATCCATGGTCGTGTCCGGTGATGTCACATCAAGGCCACGTTCAAACCGGTAACGGGCATCGGAATTGAGGTTCAGCTTGCGGCCGGTGGTGGCGACAGAGATCTGGTCAAAAATCGCGATTTCCAGGAACATGCTGGTGGTGGCGTCGGAAATGCCTGTCCGTTCGCCCCCCATGATCCCTGCCAGATCATCGGCCCCATGGGCATCGGCGATGGTGATCATCTCACCATCAAGCTTGTAGGTTTTTTCATTAAGGGCGGTGAATTCCTCGCCGTCTTTTGCCAGGCGAATGGTCAGGGTATCGCCGCTGATCTTGTCGGCGTCATAGGCATGGAGCGGACGACCGAGATCAATCATGATGTAATTGGTGATATCGACAAGCGCGGAAAGCGGGCGTTGCCCCACGGCGTTCAGCCGTTGCTGCATCCAGCGTGGCGAGGCGCCATTGGTGACGCCGGAAAAGCTGCGGCCAGTCACCCGAGGGCAAAGATCAGCCGCGCTGGCGTCAATATTCCATGTGATCAGGCTGTCGCCTTCCGCCTTGACGGGGTCAGCCTGAAGCGGCTTGAGCGTGCCATAACCCGCGGCGGCCAGATCCCGCGCCACGCCGCGCACGCCAAGGCAATCGGCACGGTTGGGGGTGATGGCAATTTCGATCACCGGGTCATTCAGCCCGGCCCATTCGGCATAGCTTTCGCCCAATGGCGCGTCATCATCAAGTTCGATAATGCCGTCATGTTCATCGGACAGCATCATTTCACGCTCAGAACACATCATCCCGTTTGAGGTGACGCCGCGGATTTCCGCTTCCGTCAGGGTCAGGTCAATCCCCGGCACATAGGAGCCCACCGGCGCAAACACGCCAACCAGCCCGGCGCGGGCGTTCGGCGCGCCGCACACCACTTCAATGGTGCCTTTGCCGGTGTTGACGGTGCAGACCTGCAGGCTGTCGGCATTGGGGTGTTTGCTGGCGGTTTCGATTTTCGCAATGGTGAACGGCGCCAGGCTGGCGGCGTTATCGACAAGGCTTTCGACCTCAAGCCCCAGCATCGGCAAGGCATCAAGGATGGTTGCCATGTCTTCACTGGTGTCGAGGTGATCCTTCAGCCATGACCAGGTGAACTTCATTTTGCGCCTCCCGGGTTTAGCCCGAGATGGATCGATGGCGGGTCAAACGGCAGGAAGCCGTAATGGCGCATCCAGCGCAGGTCACTGTCATAGAATGGCCGCAGGTCAGGGATGCCGTATTTCAGCATCGCGATACGCTCAAGCCCCATGCCAAAAGCAAAGCCCTGGTATTCATCAGGGTCGATGCCGCAATTTTCCAGCACTTTCGGGTTCACCATGCCAGAACCAAGAATTTCAAGCCAGTCGTCACCGGCGCCGATCTTCAGCCCGCCGCCTTCACGACTGCAGCCAATATCAACTTCCGCCGACGGTTCCGTGAACGGGAAATACGATGGGCGGAACCGCACCGGCAGATCATCAACCCCGAAAAACGCCCGGCAGAAATCAATCAAACAGCCCTTCAGATGGCCCATGTGAATATCCTTGCCAATCACCAGCCCTTCGCATTGATGGAACATCGGCGAATGGGTGGCGTCATGGTCGGACCGGTAGGTGCGGCCCGGGGCAATGATGCGGATCGGCGGCTCAACCTTTTCCATGGTGCGAATTTGCACCGGCGAGGTATGGGTCCGCAGAACCTTGCGTTTGCCCTCATCATCAGGGGTCAGGTAGAAGGTGTCATGTTCCTGCCGCGCCGGGTGTTCCGGCGGGATATTAAGGGCGGTAAAATTGTAGAAATCGCTTTCGATATCCGGCCCTTCGGCAACCGTGAAGCCCATTTCCGCGAAAATAGCGGTGACTTCTTCAAGGGTTCGGGACAGGGGATGGATGCGTCCTTCGGGTTCAGGCCGTGGGGACAGCGTCACATCAACTTTTTCGGTGGCGAGTTTTTCATCAAGCGCGGCGCGTGCCAGGACAGCCTTTTTGGCGTCAATGGCATCAGCAACAGCGGTTTTGATGGTGTTGAGCGCCTGGCCAGCTTCACGTCGGGCGTCGCCCTCCAGCTGGCCAAGGCTTTTCATTGCGGTGGAAATGCTGCCTTTTTTGCCTAAGGCGTCAACCCGAATGGCGTCAAGCTCATCGAGTGATCCCGCCTCATCAATCGAGGCGAGAACACTGTCTTTCAACTGATCAAGATCAGGCAACATGGTCAGACCCAGCCTTATTTGGAGGCGTTGCGGGCGGTTTCCACAATACCGGCAAATGCTTGCGGCTCACGCACGGCAAGATCAGCCAGCATCTTACGATCCATTTCAATACCGGCATTCTTCAGGCCAGACATGAACTGTGAATAGGTCATGCCGTGCAGACGAGCGGCGGCGTTGATGCGCTGAATCCACAGAGCGCGGAACTCACGCTTGCGGACGCGGCGATCGCGATACGCGTATTGACGGGCTTTATCGACGGCCTGTTTGGCCACGCGATAAACATTTTTACGACGACCGTAATAGCCTTTGGCGGCCTTGATCACCTTGTCGTGACGTGCCTTGGCCGTGGTGCCGGAAGTAACTCGTGCCATAATAAACCTCCTTTAGGCGTAGGGCAGAAAACGCTTAACGATGCGGGCATCAGCGTCACAAAGGATCATGGTGCCACGTGCCTTACGTTTCATTTTCTGGGTACGACGACGGAGATTGTGCTGAAGGAAAGCCGCGCTGCCGCGCACCTTGCCTGAAGCGGTCAGACGAAAACGCTTTTTCGCCCCGCTTTTGGTTTTCATTTTGGGCATTTCGACCTCTTTTAAGTTAGGGTGGTGATGCGGCGAGCGCATCGGATTATCCGGCCAGGCATGCCCTTTTCGCCTGATCGCGGAACGAAATGGTTTTATAACGATTGCCACCACGGGATGCAACCCCTGATTTGCTCAAGATTTCAGCTCAATCAGGGGGGCGGATAAAGGCCGGATTTGCCCGCGAGCTGGCGTCAGGGGGGCTGGCGTCAGGCGGGGGCCAGCACCATGACCATCTGTCGGCCTTCCATCTTTGGCATGGCCTCAACCCGGGTCAGTTCTTCCATTTCCTCACGGACCCGCCGCAACACCTGCGCGCCAAGTTCCTGGTGGGCCATTTCACGGCCGCGGAAACGAAGGGTGACCTTGACCTTATCGCCAGCGTCGATGAACTTGCGGACGTTCTTCATCTTCACCTGATAGTCATGTTCGTCAATATTGGGACGGAGCTTGATTTCCTTAACATCCACCACTTTTTGCTTCTTGCGGGCTTCGTTGGCCCGTTTCTGCGCTTCGTATTTGAACTTACCGTAATCAAGGATTTTGCACACAGGCGGGTCGACGTTGGGCTGAACTTCAATCAGGTCAAGGCCAGCGTCTTCGGCGCGCGCAATCGCTTCATCAACTGAGATAATCCCCAGCTGTTCGCCATTTTCATCAATACAACGGATTTTCGCGGACGTGATGGCACCGTTAACACGGGGGCCGCCACGAGAAGGGGGGGACTTCATGTTCCCCATTGGTGGTCGAGCTATGGATATGTCTCCTGTTTTGCTATTGAACTCGTGAACTCGAAAAAAGGTTACTCTGCCGCCTGAGCAAGGTCAGGCGGAAGAATTTCCAAGCTTAGTGTATTCAGCGCATCTGAAAGGGCAAGTGTTTCTTGCTTGTCCAGGCCAAGGCGGCGCAGGGCAATCGTCTTGTTTTCCGCCTCGCGCCCCCCGACAGCGATGATGAACGGCACTTTGGCGACGGAATGTTCCCGCACCTTATAGCCGATTTTCTCATTGCGCATATCGGTTTCAACACGGAACCCGGCGGCCTTGAAAGCCTCCGCCACCTCATTGGCGTAATCATTGGCGCTATCGGTGATCGGCGCGACAACGCATTGCACCGGCGCCAGCCACGGCGGCATCTTGCCGGCGTATTGCTCGATCAGAATCCCGATCCAGCGTTCCATCGACCCGAGAATAGCGCGGTGAAGCATCACCGGCCGATGACGGGCGCCATCTTCGGCAACATATTCAGCGTCAAGGCGTTCAGGCAGCACGAAATCCACCTGCAAGGTGCCGCATTGCCAGTCCCGGCCAATGGCATCACGCAGGACAAATTCAAGCTTGGGGCCATAAAACGCCCCTTCCCCGGGGTTCAGGGTGGTGTCGAGGCCAGCGGCCTCTGTCGCGTCACGCAGGGCGGCTTCGGCTTTATCCCAGGTGGCGTCATCGCCAGCCCGTACCGGCGGCCGATCGGAAAATTTCACCCGCACTTCGGTAAAGCCAAAGTCACGGTAAATATCGAGCAGCAGATTACAGAAGGCGACGCTTTCGCTGTTGATCTGGTCTTCGGTGCAGAAGATATGGGCGTCATCCTGGGTGAAGGCCCGCACCCGCATGATGCCATGGAGCGCGCCGGAAGGTTCATTGCGGTGGCAGGAGCCAAACTCCGCCATGCGCAGGGGCAGGTCACGATAAGACGTGATGCCCTGACGGTAAATCTGGACATGGCCGGGGCAGTTCATCGGCTTGAGCGCTAGGGTGCGGTCATCTTCTGACGCGGCGGTGAACATATTGTCACCGAACTTGTCCCAGTGGCCGGAAGCTTCCCACAGGCTGCGATCCACCAGTTGCGGGGTTTTGACCTCATCGTAACCGGCGGCATCAAGGCGGCGGCGCATATATTGCTCGATCTCGCGGTACAGAACCCAGCCCTTTTTGTGCCAGAACACGGAGCCGGCGGCTTCTTCCTGCATATGGAAGAAATCAAGGCTGCGGCCAAGCTTGCGGTGATCACGCTTTTCCGCCTCTTCCAGCATATGCAGATAGGCATCAAGGTCTTTCTGGTTCAGGAAAGCGGTGCCGTAAATGCGCTGCAGCATGGGGCGATTGGAATCCCCCCGCCAATACGCGCCCGCCACTTTCATGAGCTTGAACGCATGGCCAAGACGGCCGGTTGAGGGCAAATGCGGGCCACGGCAAAGGTCGATAAACGCCCCCTGACGATAGAAAGTCACGGTTTCGTCTTCAGGGATCGCGCCAACCAGCTCAACCTTGAACGGCTCGTTATTGTCTTCGTAAAACTTCACCGCTTCATTGCGGGTCCAGACCTCACGGCTGATGGCCTCGTCGCGGTCAACGATCTCATGCATGCGCTGTTCAATCGCGCCGAGGTCTTCTTCGGAAAACGCCGTGTCGCGATGAAAGTCATAGTAAAACCCGTTTTCAATAGCCGGACCGATCGTCACCTGGGTTTCAGGGTAGAGTTCCAGCACCGCTTCCGCCATCACATGGGCGGCGTCGTGGCGGATCAGGTCCAGCACATCGGCATCCTTTGAGGTGACGAGGGCCAGGTCCGTGTCATCAGTCAATTCACGCGACAGGTCGATCATCTGATCGCCAATGCGGGCGGCGAGCGCGGCTTTCGCCAGGCCGGGGCCGATATCAGCCGCGACAGCGGCCGGCGTCACGGCACCTTCGTATTGACGTTGTGAGCCATCAGGCAAGGTTATGACAGGCATTCAATCCTCGTTAGACCACGGGTTCATCATGCCGTTTTCGGCACAATCATCACATCTTTTACTGTGTTGGCCGCAGTTCGGCAAGCCTCAATACTTTGGGGGGGATGACCGCCGTCACGACAGCAGATCGGTGTAAACCGCAATGGTGGATGAACACATTTTTTCGGACGTGAAATTCTTGTGCACATAAGCGCTGGCATCGGCGGCCAGTTTCTTGCGGGCACGTTGCTTGAGCTCCAGCGCCTGGCTGATCATTTCGGCAAGGCTTTGGGCGCTGACCGGTTCCGCCAGCCAGCCGGTGACCCCATGGACAAGGCTTTCCGACGCCCCGCCATGGCGGAACGCCACCACCGGGCAACCCATGGCCGACGCCTCAACCGCGACGCGGCCAAAAGGCTCAGGGGTGATCGACGGCATCACCACGACATCCGCCAGCATCAACCCGGCGGGCATGTCATTGATGGATTTGGTGATGCGAACCTTGGATTGCAGCCCTTCGGTCTCGATCTGGCGGATCAAGCCACGCTGAAAATCATCAGCCCCGTCACCGGCCCCCACCAGCGCCAGCAGGAACGGCTTGTCCTTGATCATTCCCATGGCTTCGATCAGGATCGACATGCCTTTCCATGCGGTCGGACGGGCTGGCAACATCACCACCGGCACGCCATCAGGGATCGACATGTCCTCGGCGATATTGATCACCCGCTGGGCTGAAACCGCTTTCGGGCTAAACAGGTCAACATCAACCCCGCGATGGATCACCACCGTTTTGTCCTTGATGGCAGGGAACTGATTAAGCACCAGCCCTTGAACATAGTTGGAAATGGTGATGACACGGTCTGACTTTGTCATGATGCTGTTGTAAAGCCGCTTGAATATCGACGACGCCACAAACCGGCCATGGATGGTGGTGACGACTTTAATGCCGAGCGCACGCGCCGCGGGCATGGCAATCCAGGCCGGTGCGCGCGACCGGCTATGCACAACATCAGCCTGACAAGCCTGCAATACGGTCTTGACCTTGCCGCGGATAAACGGCCATTTCAGGGGGTTTTTGGAATCCACCGGCAGGGTGAAATGTTCGGCCCCGCACCGCCGCAAGCGGTTTTCCAGATGCCCGCCGGAGCTGATCACGACAGCCTTGCCGCCAGCACGGATAATGGCTTCCGCCATCTCGACCGTGCCGCGTTCAACCCCGCCATGGTTCAACGCCGGCAATATCTGCACAATGACCTTGCCCGAAAGTTCACGCGATTTCTTTTTCGGTGATTGAACCGCCACCCCGAATGGCGTGGGAACAGTGTCATTGATTGGCATAATTGCGCGAAGACCCGGATTGTTAAATATAAATGCAGACAAGAAAAATGCTGATACGATACAAGTTGATATAAACTTGAAATCATCACTGCACCAGTTGTAATTTCACTATACGTTATCCGCGGGGTCAGGCCAATACGCAATACGCCCCGATCTTTAGGTCAGGTGCTTGTTTACAAATG
>JAGWAQ010000042.1:0-1581 GCA_021296375.1 Alphaproteobacteria bacterium | reverse complement strand
CCGAATTCAAAAAGGATCACGACATGACCCCAGAAAATTCTCCTGTGCATTTCCTGTCATCTGACCACGGCACCCGCATCGCCTGGACCGGCGGTGAGGTCGAGGGCGCGCCGACACTGGTGTTTCTGGCGGGGCATGGCTCCGACATGAATGGCACGAAAGCCCTTGCCGCCCATGAATGGGCTGACGACAACGGCGTCGGCTTCATCCGCTTTGACTATTTTGGCCATGGCCAGTCTTCCGGCGACATGATGGCGGGCAACCTGAGCCGCTGGACGGCCGATTGCCTGGCGGTGATCGACCAGCTTGTCAGCGACAAGATCATCCTCATCGGCTCATCTCTTGGCGGCTGGCTGATGCTGCTGGTGGCGCGCGCCCGGCCCGGCCGCATCGCCGGCATGGTGGGGATTGCCGCCGCCCCGGACTTCACCGATGACTTGATCTGGGATCACCTGACCGCAGATCAACAAGCGGCGATGGCCCGTGATGGCCAGATCGCCCTGCCCAACCCCTATGCCCCTGAAGACGTCATCTACCCCTATCAGCTGATCACCGACGGGCGGAAAAATTTCGTGCTGCGGGATCGCCAGGACGCCCCCTACCCGGTGCGCCTGCTGCATGGCATGGAGGACGAAGAGGTGCCTTGGGAAACCGCCGAAAAGCTGGCGCGCAACCTGAATGGACCTGATGTCATGGCGGTGCTGGTGAAAGGCGCGGGGCATCGGTTCTCGGAACCTGAACAGATTGATATTCTGCTCGCGCAACTGGGGGAAGTGACCCTCAAGGCCCAATCCCTCTAACATCCGCTTGCTCTGTAATCCTGACCAAAATTCAGGGTCTAGAAATCAAGATCCGTGTAATGGGCGGGGGGCATCAACCCCGTGACGTTATCGGTCAGCAGGGCGCGGAAAGACGGCCGCGACTTGATGCGTGAATACCAGGTCTTTGCTTCCGGCCAGTCCTGCCAATGCACATCACCAAGGTAATCAACCACCGACAAGGCGGCGGCGGCATAAAGATCAGCGATCGACAGTTTTGAGCCTGCCAGCCATTTGCGGTGTTCCGCCAGATGATTGATGTATTCCAGATGCGCCGACAGATTGCCGAGGGCAGCGCGGATAACGGCGGAAGAAGGCACGCCATCACCGGTCAGTCGTCGCAGCAGCTTCTCGTTGATAAGCGGGGCAATCACCTCACGTTCAAATTTCACGGCAAACCAATCCGCCAGGCGTCGCGCTTCAGCTTTCTGGGCAGGATCGCCTGGCAGCAACGCCAGTTCGGGCTGGGTGTCGTGAAGATATTCGATGATCGGCCATGTCCCCACCAGCACCGTGCCGTCGTCTTCGACCATGACAGGCACTGTTCCCGCCGGGTTAAGGACAAGGAATGATTCCGGCGCTTCCCAGAAATGCTCCAGCTTGAGCAGCACATCAAGCTTGCCTTCTGCCAGCAAAAGCCGACAGAACCGCGCCCCCGTATTCAAGCAGTAAAGATGCAGCACACGCATGAATTTGCCTTATTGATCAGACCGATACGCCGAAAGAAATGATCATCACGATGCCGGGCGGACCACCCATGGCG
>JAGWAQ010000212.1:627-2679 GCA_021296375.1 Alphaproteobacteria bacterium | reverse complement strand
TGAGCTTTTTTGCAGTGCAAAAGAGGATTATCCCCAAATAAATTGGTGTTATTATATTATATTTTCCATCCTAATTTTTGCTATTCCATTCATATTGATGTTTTGGTTCACCTGCAAAACCAGATCATGCTGTCTAAGAGGAGCATGGAAAACAAGTCCAAATACTATTCCAAAGAAAGGAGTTTCCCTCGGCAAGATTAACCTATACCAACGGGAACTTTCTGACGGAAAAAAAAACTGGAAATTAAGAGTTATTAAAAAAGCAAAACGTATATGTCGAACAATTTTAACCACCATATTCAACGAAATGGCAAGAATTAAGCGGGACCTTCTCTTGCAAACAATGGGAAATAATAAATCCGCAGGTCTGCCTCGCCAATGAAATTGAGTACGATTATACTCAATGTCTCATACTCAATCTCTCATGCTCATGTCGCGAATACCGCAAGAGGCGTCATCATCATAAAGGGAAATGGTGCCGCGTGAGGGAATTGAACCCCCAACTAGTCATTACGAATGACCTGTTATACCATTTAACTAACGCGGCATGCCCCCTGTCGGCCTCGCCTGACATTCGGGGGAACCCCCTTTATATGCCATCAATGGGGCCGCGGCAAAAGTCAAAAATTCGTGAGGGGCTGTTATCGTCAGGTGGTTTTGGCCGCCACCCCCTGGCGTTGTTCCCGGGCATCGGCCAGCAACGCGGCAAAACGATAAATCCCGTGGACAAATTTTGAAAACGGCAGGATCAGGAAAAACCCGTAGACAATCCCGAGATGGATCGCCAGCGCCAGCCCCATAAAGCTGGTTTCCCGCACCGCCAGCAGGATAAGCCCCGTCGCGCTGACCCAGAACAACAGCCCGATGAATGCGTAATCCATCCCCAGGGTGAGGGCGGAGCGCACGGCCTTGTCCATGCGGCGTTTTTCATGCCACAGCCCCGCCGTCCCCAGGCAGAGAATAACGCCCCCCACGGTGCCCAGCACGACAGGCAATTCAAAATATCCGTACGGCGCCTCGCGCCCCAGCACATAGTGATAAAGCGTCCCCAGGCTGGTCGAGGCAAAACACATCATGAACCCGTAAAACGTCAGGTGATGGTAATATTTGCGGGCATTGCTGGACCGCGAACCGGTTGACGGGCAGCCCGGGCTGCCGCCGGCGTTATCCCCCCCGTGGTAACGCAAACTGGCCATGGCGGCGAGGGCATCGCGCATCGCCGGCATGCCGCCCCATCGCGCGCCGGTTGATCGCCAGTAGCGCCGCCAGCCCATCACAAAACTGACCAGCACAAAAGCCGAAATCACCAGCGGAATCCCCGCCATCACGGTATGGGGCATGATCTGGTAAAACGCCCCTTCGCCAAGGTGAACCCCCCAGAACAACCGCGGCGCGATCATCGCCAGCATAACCCCCACCACCAGGGCAAGGGCAAGCGAGATGACCGCCGACACCACCATGCCATTATGCGAAAACAGCCGCCCCATGGGCGCTGGCCAGGCGTAATCGGTGTAGGTGTCAAGCCGCCGTTCCGCCAGCACCGCCGGCACATTAACCCCGAACTCATGGGGCGGGGCGTATTGGCAGGCGTGGTAGCAGGCGCCGCAATTATGGCAAAGATTGGCGAGAAACGCCGTGTCGCCTTCATCAAAAATGCGGCGGCGTTCCATCGCCGGAAACACCGCGCAAAAACCTTCGCAGTAACGGCAGGCGTTGCAGATCTGCATCAAGCGCTGGGTTTCATCATGGCTGGCGCGGGCCAGGCGCTGAAGGTCCAGGGACATGTCAATTCCTCTTGTGTTGAGCTGGCGCAAAATTATATGTGCTGACGACGCTTTCCCCGGCGATGCGGCCAAACACCCCGCCGATTGTCATGCCGATCCCCGCCAGGTAGCCCTGACCAAGGATATTCCCTGCCATGATCTCACCTGCCGCGAACAGATTGCTGGATGGCGTGCCATCCCCGAAGATGATCTGCGCCTTGTCGTTCACCTCAACCCCCATATAGGTAAAGGTGATGCCGGGGCGCAGGGGGAAGCCGTAAAACGGCGG
>JAGWAQ010000212.1:0-615 GCA_021296375.1 Alphaproteobacteria bacterium | reverse complement strand
GTTTTCTCCGGCGTCAGGCCGTTTGTCGCTTTGCCATCAAGAATGGATTGATCAATCTCCCCGTCAGGGCAGGCCGCGTTAAATTCATCAACAGATGACCGCAGCCGCACAGGGTCAAGCGAAAGCTCCGCCGCCAACCCCTCAATCGTCTCCGCCTTGATGGGGGTGAAGACCGACGGCATGAACCGCTCAACCCCCCGGCTGTCAAGAATGGCATAGGCGATCTGGTCCGGTTGCCCCGCCACCAATCGCCCCCAGATGGCATAACGTTTCGGCCAGAAATCCTCGCCTTCATCATAAAAGCGCGTGGCATTTTTATTGACCACCATGCTGAACGGCACGCCATCAATTCGGCTGGCGATCCCGCCGTCATAGGTGGGGGCGCGGGCATCGATCGCCACCGCATGGCACTGGTCCAGCTCGCCGACGGGGCGGGCGCCTTGATCCAGCAACGACCTCAGCATCACCCCCTTGTTGTAAGGGGTGCCGCGAACCAGAAAGTTTTTCGCCGCCTCGCCCCAGCCTTCCGCCAGCCAGTCAAGATTGGCCTCAAACCCGCCAGCGGTCAGGATAAAATGACGGGCGGTCAGCATCCGCTCATCCCCTGCCAGCCGC
>JAGWAQ010000211.1 GCA_021296375.1 Alphaproteobacteria bacterium | reverse complement strand
CATCAGCCAGACAGGGTAGCAATGCCCCACCACCCCCAAGACGGCGGCAAGGGCAATCATCTCGGCTTCATTGGACAGGCTGGCGGAAATCAGCAACGCAATCGCGCCAATGCCAATATCGAGGATCAAGGTCAGGGCGGCGGCGAGTTTATTGCCGGTGCGCAGCACATTGGTGGCGCCGATATTGTCGGAGCCAATTTGCCGCAAATCCCCCAGCCCCATCAAGCGGGTGATGACCAGGCCAAACGGCACGGAGGCGAGGCCATAGGCCCCGATCAAAACAAGCAAAGCGGTCATCGATCAAGCCCCGTCAGTGGCGGTGGTGGCGTTATAAATTTCCTGCCCCTTGACCCATGTCGACAGGGTCTTGCCCTGCACGGGCTGGCCTTCAAAGGGGGTGCTGTGCGACAGGGACCGGAAGGTTGCGCCGCGCACCTGCCAACCGCGATCAGGTTGCATGATGGTCAGGTCTGCCGCCGCCCCGGGGGCAAGGGTGCCGCCCGGCAGGTCAAGCAAAGTGGCGGGTGCTGTTGACGTCAGTTCAATCGCCCGCATGAGGCTGATATGGCCGGAATGGTAAAGCCCCAGCACCAGCGGCAACAAGGTTTCGAGTGCCGATGACCCCGTCGCGGCGACCCCGAATGGCAATAGTTTGGAATCGCGGTCTTGAGGGGCGTGATCGCTGGCGATGCAGTCAATGGTTCCATCGGCAATCGCGGCGATAATGGCCAGGCGATCCTCTTCGGAACGCAAGGGCGGCGACAGGCGGAAGCGCGTGTCGTATTCCATCACCGCGACATCATTAAGCGCAAAATACGGCGGGGCGGTGTCGCAGGTGACGGGCAGGCCCTCGGCTTTGGCGGCACGGATCAGCTCAACGGTGCGGGCGCAGGACACATGGGCGACGTGGTAGCGGGCGCCGGTCAGGCGGGCGAGGCTTAAATCCCGCGCCACCATGATCTCTTCAGCCTCAACCGGGATGCCTTTCAGCCCGAGGCGGGTGGAATTTTCGCCTTCGTGCATTTCGCCGCCTTCAGCCAGCGACAGGTCTTCGGCATGCTGGATCACCGGTTTGTCCAGCATGGCGGCGTAATCCATGATCCGCCGCATGATCAAACTGTCGGAAATCGGTGTGATGGCGTTGGTGAAGCCGACGGCCCCGGCTTCAGCCAAAAGCCCAAGCTCGGCCATGGCGGTATCCTGAAGCCCGCGGGTGGCGGCGCCATAGGCATAGATGCGCGGCGTCGCCGGGGCATCGGCACTGCCGTTATTGTCATGGCGGGTCAAGGCCGACAGGCTGTCGGGATTGTCCAGCACAGGGTCGGTATTGGGCAGGCATACCATCGCGGTGATGCCGCCAGCGGCGGCGGCGCGCGCCAGGCTGGCAGGGCGTTCCTTATGGGCATGGCCAGGTGTGCGTGACTGCACCCGAATGTCGATCAGCCCCGGGGTGATGACGGCATTTTCCGCCGTGATGATGCGGGCGTCAGATGGCGGTGACCCGATGTCCTGGGGGCTGCCGACGGCGTCCACCACGCCATCATTGATGATCATGCAGCCGGTGTCATCAAACCCTGTTGACGGGTCACAAATATGGATCTGGTCGAAATAAACCCGGGTCATGATGCGCCCCCTTCGGCGGTCAGCCGTCGTTCCGTGGCCACCGCTTCGAGGCAAGCCATGCGGATGGCGACCCCCATATCGACCTGCATGGTGATCAGGCTGCGTTCATGGTCATCGGCCAGTGCGCTGTCGATTTCAACCCCGCGGTTCATCGGCCCAGGGTGCATGATCAGGGCATTGGGGGCGGCGGCGG
Organism: Alphaproteobacteria bacterium; assembly: GCA_021296375.1. GTDB lineage: Bacteria > Pseudomonadota > Alphaproteobacteria > Puniceispirillales > UBA1172 > JAGWAQ01. The sequence continues at coordinate 249 of JAGWAQ010000211.1, read as the reverse complement.
CGAGCTTTTCCGCGTTCAGCCCGAAGAGATGGAAAAATTCTCGCTGTGAGGGGGTTTCCGTGCCTTGCATACGTTCAGTCTGGAGCCGCAGCAGCATGACGATATCAACGCCATTGATGCCTTCCATCAGGTCGTGATGCGCCTCTACTCCCATTTCCTCAATCCCCGCAGGCAGCAGCGTGGAGGGGCTGACAAGGCGAATGTCGGCGCCCAGGGTGGCGAGCAAATGGATGTTGGATCGCGCCACCC
>JAGWAQ010000210.1 GCA_021296375.1 Alphaproteobacteria bacterium | reverse complement strand
TCAAACCGGCGGGAGATGGTGAACATCAGCGTATTGGCCGTAACCTTGGAGCTTTCCTGATTGGAGGAGGTTGAGGACATCGACAGGCTAGACCCGAGTTCATAACCGGTCAGCATATCCAGCAGCTCTTCGCCCTCAATGGTGTATTTCAGGGTCAGGGAGTTGGTGGTGTCCTTACGCAGAATATTATCCCCGACATAGTTGGACTTGAACTTGGTCTCGGACACGCTGGCGGAGGCAACAAGACGCTGGGAATGCGGCAGAACCTTAACCGCGATCAGGTTAAAGCTACTGGTGTCCTTGTCGACCTTTTTGCGGCTGGCTTCGATATCCTTGGTGGCATCGGAACGTGATTCCCCGGCGGACAATGTCCCGCGGAAATACATGGTCTTGCCAAAAGGTGCGCCGACAAAAATGGAGTTGGTGACGGTGGTGGCATCCGACTGATCAGCGGTTTCCAGCTTGGAGGCGTCGGAGGTTGACGACACATGGCGAATACCTGTGCCGAACGGGCCAATCTGCTGATTGATCGCGACGTTGTAGGAGGTCTGGTCAATATCGGTGCTGACATTGCTGTCATTGTGATAGTTGACACGGTCGATGGACGCAACAGAACCCCCAACCTTGAAGCCTGTGCCTGTCGGGAAGGTGTAACTGATGCCGCCGCCAGCGGAATAGGTCTTCTTGTCTTTATTGACCGTTGTAGAGCCATCGTCGATGGAAGCGGAGAAATTGAAATCGCCAACCAGATCACGCGCTTCGGTGATGTCATAGGTGCCGTAGACGCTGACGGAAGCCTTGCGCAGCGTGTCGGTTTGTTTTTTGCTTTGGTCATAGACGGGGTCCGGAAGCGCAACCACCAGGCCGGAACCGGAAGTGTAGCTGCCGTTCTTTGGCCAGGAGTTGGCGTTGTCCGTGTAGCCGAGACCAAGGGAGATGCTGGCCTTGCCGGAGAGGCGGCTGCCATCCTTGTCGATGGCGGCGATCAGCTTCTTGGCGCGTTTGATGTCTTCTTCGGGAAGATTAAGGGAGGACATCAGCACCAGTTCTTCGCGGATTTCAGCACCGCGGCCAAGGGCAACCAGGATCTGGGCGCGGAAGAAACGGGCGCTCAGGTCAGCTGGTGATGCGATAATGACCTTTTCAATCAGGGAAAGCGCTTCTTCAGGGCGCCCTTCGGAAAAAGCGTTCTGCGCGGTCTTGCGGGTTTCGTCGATCTGCTGATCGGTCAGTTCTGTTTGCGCAAACGCCACCGAAGTGGTTGCGGCAGAACCGAGAATAAGGGAAGAGGCAATCGCGGCAGCCCCGAAAACTTTTTGAAAGGTCATGAATTTAATCTCCAGAAAAAAAGAAGCGAGGAGGCCTCGCTTCTTTTCAAGATTATTTGGGTTTATGGCTGGACAGCAGGCATGGCGCTGGTGACGATCGCCTGGTCTTCAGCAGAAAGGGACTGGAAGTCCGGCTGTGATGGATCACCGCTGAAGCTTTCCTGGGCAACAATTGCCTTACCCTCTTCGGACAGGGACTGGAAGCCGCTCAGGGTCTGGTTCAGCTCTTCGAGGGTGAAGTCACCGTTGCTCAGGCCATCTTCGATCACCGCCAGAATGTCGAAGTTGAAGAAATCGGCATTGGCGTTAACAATGGTCAGGGCTTCACGGGCCATGTCGGCCTGGTCAGCGGTGATCAGACCGTCGGTGATGGCGTCGTCAATCGCGCCGTCAATGGCAACGTCAATATCGCCAGTGATGGAGCCGTCATTGGCAACATCAGCTTCAAGGGTTGAAATTTCAGTTTCGGACATGCCGCTCAGAACGTCGGAAAGAGCGGGCACTTCACCGGTCTGCGCCTGGGCAAAAGAAGCCATGGCAATGATGGGAAGAGCAATTGCGATTTTTTTCATGATAAAATCCTCACATGGAAAAATATTTACGCTTTATTAATAAATAATTGAATGAAAAGCAAGCCAGGGATGTCGATTAATGGGTCTACTATACTCAAGTGCTATCCTTAGATATGAAATCCGGGTTTTTGGGACTTTTCAGATGAAAAATCAACCTATTAAGGGT
>JAGWAQ010000209.1 GCA_021296375.1 Alphaproteobacteria bacterium | reverse complement strand
ATCCTGGGTGAAATAGGGATTGGTTTTGTTGAAACTGCGGTGGGCGTGATGATTGGTGGCCTCGGCCTCCGCCGCGATCGCCGCAATCCCTTCAGGGGTCAGGAACCCTTTCAGGATCGCGCAACCATCCTGCGCCAGATCAGCCCTCACCTTCTTAAGCACGGCCGCGCGTTCAGGCCCGTCCTTGTCAATCGGATAACGCTCAAGATCAATAAAACGCATCATCTCCCCCTTTCTTCTTTCTTGCTTGCCGGGCGGGTCAGTTGTGGTAATCCCGCAACACGCCTTCCATGATCCCCAGGTAATGGTCAAGCGACGGGGTGTCACCGCCCGCGACCTTGCCGCCATCATCGCATCGCCGCACCATCAGAATGCGCTCCAGATGCGGTGTTTGGGCAAATTCCTCGACTTCATCCGCGGTCATGGGCCCCCCTTGCAGGCGGAGCGAATGTTTCGACGCTTCCGACAGGGCGGCGTAATAATCCGCATCCGTCGCGCAGAGGTACCGTTTGGCCGCGACATGATGCTGGACACAGGCCACCACTTCATTTCAGCACTTCGGCGCCAGCGTCTTCTTGGTAACGATCGCGGGTGTCGGCCTTGGTGATGGTCCCGAAGGCTGAAGTGAATTGGCCGATATCATGGAGCAACGCCCCCACCACCGTCAGCGGATCCCCCCCCATGCCTTCCGCCTGATGCGCCGCCTGCAGCATATGTTCCGCCATGGTGACGTCTTCGCCGAGGTAATCTTTCATGCCGTGATCGGTGAAAATCCGGCGGATGGTTTCCACCGTGCTGGTGGTCACGTCAGTCATTCGGCGGCCTCCTTCATGGATTTCATCGACGCGATGGTGGACAAAAGCCCGTCCTTGTCAGGGTAGCAGCCTTGCAGCCAGCGGGTGCCTTCGCCGGTGTAACCGTTGCGGGCATGCAAAACCCTGGTGTTGTCGACAATGAAACATTCCCCGGGGTTCAGCTTGAAACTGACCTGCATGGCAGGATCATCAATCAATTCCGACAATTTGCGGTAGGCGTCATAATAGGCAGGCATGTCATCAAACGGGACATCCGTAAAGGCGGCGGCGGAACGATTGTTGAAACGGATTCCGGTCAGCTCACCATCAGGGGCGGTTTCCACCATCGGCCGTTTCGAGCTGAGGGCAACGCCACTGCTGCCGCGATAATCAAACCGCGCGCAATATCTGGACAGGATTTCCGCCGCTTCGGGGGCTGTCGCCATTAGCCTTTCGACACAGGCAAAACCATCCACCACCATGCTGTCGCCCCCCTCGGCGGCATTTTCAAGGCAATAGAGGATTTGCATGGTCGGCACCGGGTCACGGTAAGGGTTGTCGGTATGGGCCTGCAGGCCAAGCCCGGTATAGGCCAGGTTGACGGGGTTCACCTCTGTCCGCACCTCGAACCATTTGCCGTAATTGGTCTCCCGCACATAGCCAAAAATCGCCGCGACATCCATCAGCGCGCCGCTTTCTATTGGCCCGCCGTCAAGTTTCGCCACCCCGAACCGGTGAAGACCTTCAAGCCAGTCCAGCTTGGCGGCGTCATCGGTCATGACATCCTTGTAATCAGCCGCGGGCACCCTGGCCCCGCCCTGCCAGGTGGTCAGTTCAGGGTTGATCCAGATCGGCGGGTGGGACGACGGCATGTCATAGCAATGCTGGGCCAGCCAGGCGGCGTCATAGGCCACCGCATGCGGACGATCGCTGAACGTCACCAGCACCTGATCACCGTCAAGACCGGCGTCTGTTATCGCGACATCCGCGGGAATATCATTCAGGGTGATGAGCCGCTGGCCATTGACGGCTGACCGCGTGTCGGCATCAGGCGCGTTGTCGCGCATCCACATGGCATGGAACCGCATGTCACCACCTGAAGATGATAACGTGATGATCTGGCCATTTTCCGAAAGTTTTACCTTGCTGAACATCACTTTATCTCCAGTTCTATTTTCGTTTTGATAATTCGTCTTCGATAATATCGGCGATCAGGGCGCAATCATCATGGTCAAAGGTCAAGGGCACGCGCATATCAAGGGTTTTGTCCAGCACCTTCAAGGTGTTGGGCAGATGCGGCATGTCGTCGATATATGCCCAGGAATCATAGCGGCTGGTGAAGGCTTTCGGTTCATCCTCGCCAAACCATTTCAGCTCCACCCCGCGGGCGGCGCAATCGTTCAGGAAAGCCGGGATCGCCGATTTATCCAGCTTGTCGGCACGAAACTGGATAGATGAGCCGACGTAAAACTCCTCCTGCTTGCGTGGCGGTATCGTCACCCCGTCCATGGCCGAAAACCGTTCATGCAGTTGGTCATAGAGCGCGTTCCAGCGGGTGATGTTGTCCTCCAGGCGGGGCAGTTGCGCGCGCAGGATCGCCGCCCGCAAATGGTCCATGCGGCCGGAATAATTTGGCGCATGCCACCGCGACTGCTGGCACACCTCTTCGTCAGGGATCGCGCCATGACGCCCGTAAAGCATGTAAGACCCGGAAGACACCACCGCCCGTGCCGCCAGCTCCGGGTCATTGGTGGTGAGCAGCCCCCCCTCGCCTGAATTCATGTGCTTGTAGGTCTGGGTGGAAAACGCGGCCACTTTGGCAAAATTGCCGGA
>JAGWAQ010000041.1:4063-15563 GCA_021296375.1 Alphaproteobacteria bacterium | reverse complement strand
CACCCCGCCCCTTACATCCCGGCGCGGCCGATATTCTGGTAGCTCAGCCCTGCCGCCAGCACCGCCGCGGGGTCAAAGATATTGCGCAGGTCCACCACCGCGTCCCCCGCCATGGCGGCTTTGATGACGGCCGGCGTCAGGGCGCGGAATTCATTCCATTCGGTGATCACCACCGTGATGTCGGCGCCATCAAGGCAATCCATGGCGCTGGCCTGGAACTGCACCGCTTCTGGCAGAAGCGGTTTCGCCTGGTCCATGGCGGCGGGGTCATAGGCTTTGATCACCGCGCCTTGCGCCGCCAGTCGCGGCAGGATATCGAGCGCCGGGCTGTCACGCATATCATCGGTTTCAGGCTTGAAGGCCAGCCCCAATACGGCAATCGTCTTGCCCCTGACATCACCGCCCCCCGCCGCGATGACGCGATCCGCCATGGCGATTTTGCGCTCGGCGTTATAGCGCACGACGTCATTGACAATGGTGACGTCACGGCCGGCGTCTTCCGCCGTCTTGACCAATGCCAGCGTGTCTTTCGGGAAGCAGGAGCCGCCATAGCCCGGCCCGGGGTGCAGGAATTTCGGCCCGATGCGCTTGTCCAGCCCCATGCCTTTGGCGACATCATGGACATTCGCCCCCAGCACTTCGCACAGGTCGGCCATCTGGTTAATGTAGGAAATTTTCACCGCCAGAAACGCGTTCGAGGCGTATTTGATCAGCTCCGAGGTTTCAAGCGTCGTGAACAGGATCGGCGTTTCGCGCAAGAACAACGGCCGGTAAAGCGCGCGCATCACCTCACGGGCGCGTTCATTTTCTGTCCCCACCACAACACGGTCGGGCCGCATGAAATCATTAATGGCGGAACCTTCGCGCAGAAATTCAGGGTTTGAGGCGACATCGACTTCAGCCGCGGGGTTGGTTTTGCGAACAATCCCCTCAACCTCACGCCCGGTGCCAACAGGGACGGTCGATTTCGTCACGATCACGGTATAGCCCGACAGATGCCGGGCGACCTCTTCGCTGGCGGCATAAACATAGGATAAATCCGCATGGCCATCGCCGCGCCGCGTCGGGGTGCCAACAGCAATAAACACCGCGTCCGCCGCCGCCACGGGGGCCGCCAGATCGGTTGAAAAACTCAGCCGCCCCGCCGCCATGTTGCGCTCGACCAGGTCATCCAGCCCCGGCTCATAAATCGGAATCTCGCCCCCTTTCAGGCGGGCGATTTTATCGGCGTCTTTATCAACGCAAGTGACGTTAAACCCGAATTCCGAGAAACAGGCGCCTGAAACAAGCCCCACGTAACCTGAGCCGATAACCGTAATGTTCATGGTGAAATCCTTAATACGATGATTTTGACATGTCAAAATAACATCTCTTTTTTAAGGTATTTTGACACATCTTGCCATGAATTTAATCGATTAAAAACTAGGATCACCGCCGTCTTTCCGATATAGACAAGACATGGACAAGACGTATTTCATTACTGGTGTCGCGGGCTTCATCGGCTTTCACACCGCAATTTCATTGCTTGCCGCTGGCCATCGTGTGGTGGGGGTGGATAACCTCAACACCTATTACGACCCCAGGCTTAAACAGGCGCGGTTTGACCTGCTGAAGGACAAAGGGGTTGAACTCCATGCCGCTGATCTCGCTGACCGGCCGGCAATCGCCGAGCTGTTTGGCAAGGTCAAGCCGCATGTCGTCATTCACCTGGCGGCGCAGGCCGGTGTTCGTTATTCCATCGACAACCCCATGGCATATCTCGACAGCAACCTGGCGGGGTTCATGACGGTGCTGGAAGGCTGCCGCCACAACGCGGTTGAACATCTGGTCTACGCGTCGTCGTCATCGGTTTACGGCGCCAACCACACCTACCCGTTCAGCGAGGATGACACCGTCGACCACCCCGTCAGCCTTTATGCCGCCACCAAAAAAGCCAATGAGGCGCTCGCCCATTCCTATGCCCATCTCTACCGCTTGCCGGTGACAGGCTTGCGGTTCTTCACTGTTTACGGGCCATGGGGGCGGCCGGACATGGCGTATTTCAGCTTCACCCAAAAGATTCTGGCAGGGGAGCCGATCCCGGTCTTCAACAACGGCAAGATGCAGCGCGATTTCACCTATATCGATGATATTGTGCGCGGTATTCTGGCCGTGGCAACACAGCCGGCGTCACCTAACCCCGACTGGAACCCGAACGCCCCTGACCCCGCCACCAGCCTGGCGCCGTGGCGGATCTACAACATCGGCAACAACACCCCGACGGAGCTTGAGCATTTCATCAATGTGCTGGAAGACAGTCTCGGGCAAAAAGCCATTCGCGACTACAAGCCCATGCAGGCCGGGGATGTGGTGAAAACCGCCGCCGATATCACCGCCCTTAAAACGGCAACAGGCTTCACCCCCTCAACAGTGATTGAAGAAGGCGTGCCTAAATTTGTCGACTGGTACCGGAAATTCTACAATTAACCGCAGGATCGGCAATGAAATAGCGTCAATGCCCCCAAGTTAATGCCCCCAGGTCAATGACCCCAGGTCAATGACCCCAAGTTAATGCCCCAAGAGGGTTTCCACCTCTGCCGTGATGGCATGGCCAAGGGCAATATGCGCTTCCTGAACAAGCGGCGTTTCCGACGACGGCACGGCGATCAAGAGATCTGCCGCATCTGCCATTTTGCCGCCACTGGCGCCGGTCATGGCAATGGTGGTCACCCCACGATCGCGGGCCGCCGCAAAGGCCGCCAGCACATTGCCTGAATTGCCGCTGGTCGACAGGCCGATCAGCACATCACCCTGATCCGCCAGTGTTTCCACTTGCCGCGCGAAAATTCCGTCAAACCCGAAATCATTGCTGTAGGCCGTGATGAATGAACTGTCGGTGGTCAAGGCGAGGGCACGCAACCCCTTGCGCGGGCGGCGATGGTCAAGGGTGGCGACAAATTCCGCCGCGATATGCTGGCAATCCCCTGCCGAACCGCCATTGCCGCAAAGCAGCAATTTGCCGCCATGTTGCAACGCGGTGGCGATGGTTTCGGCGGCGGTTGCGGCGGCCGCCGCGCATTCGTTGGCGGTTGCGGTTTTGACCTCAGCTGAAGTCAACAAATGGGCCTGGATACTGGATGCCGCCATGAAAGCCGTCCTCAAGGATTATCGATTAAAGGCCTTATATCATAATTGGCTTATCGGTCACATTATTATATAGTTCTGGCATCTTTACTGGACGGTCCACATGCATTCATCTTCTCCGATTAAAAAAGCCATTTTCCCTGTTGGTGGCCTTGGCACACGCTTTCTTCCCGCCACCAAATCCATGCCGAAAGAAATGCTGCCGGTGGTGGATAAACCGCTCATCCAATACGCCGTGGAAGAAGCCGCGGAAGCCGGGGTGGAAGAGTTTATTTTTGTCACGGGGCGCGGCAAATCAGCCATCGAAGATCACTTTGATCATTCCATGGAACTTGAACAAACCCTCGAAAGCCGCAGCAAAACCGAAGCCCTGGCGCTGGTCCGTGACATGATGCATCAGCCGGGGTCGGTGGCCTATATCCGCCAGCAGGAACCCGCCGGGCTGGGCCACGCGGTCTGGTGCGCCCGCCATATTGTGGCCGATGAACCTGTCGCCGTTCTGCTGGCTGATGATCTCATCAAAGCTGCCGCCGGCAAGAAAAACTGCCTCGGGGAAATGGTCGACGCCTGGTCTGCCCATGGCGGCAATATGGTGGCGGCCATGGAAGTGCCGCTCAACGACACCTCTTCCTACGGCATCATTACCCCCGGGGACAGCCATGGCCCCCTGACTGAAGTCAACGGACTGGTGGAAAAGCCCAAGCCGGAAGACGCGCCCTCACGGCTGGCGGTTGTCGGGCGCTACATCATCGAGCCTGGCGTCTTCAGTGAATTGTCGCGCATGGAACGTGGCGCCGGTGGTGAAATTCAATTGACCGACAGCCTCGCCCGCCGCATTGGCGAAGTGCCGTTCCATGGCATGACCTTCAGCGGCACGCGTTTTGACTGCGGCTCAAAGCTCGGCTTTCTGCAAGCCAATGTCGCTTTCGCCCTTGATCGCGATGATCTGGCGGCTGACCTTTCCCAATGGATGAAAGACCAGAACCTTTGATACAGCATCAGTTTCACCCCACTATTCTTCGGGCTTATGATATTCGCGGCATTGTCGGGGAAACCCTGCATGACAAGGACGCCTATATGATCGGGCTTGGTTTTGCGGCCACCCTGCGTCAACGCGGCGGCTCTTCTGTGGCGATTGGCCGTGATGGTCGCCTGAGTTCACCGGATTTATCAGCGGCGCTGGCGCGCGGATTGGTCGATGGCGGCATGACCGTAACCGATATCGGCACCGGCCCCACCCCAAAGCTTTATTTTGCCGACATTACCCTGAATTGCGATGGCGCGATTCAGGTCACCGGCTCCCATAACCCCCCCAGCCATAACGGTTTCAAAATGGTCCTTGGCCACAAGCCGTTTTTTGGCGAGGACATCACCGCCCTTGGCCGCCTGATGGCCGAAGGGGTGGCGCCGGGTGTTGGCGGCTCATTAAAGGAGGTTGATCTTCAAGCTGATTACGTCAACAGCTTGATCAGCGCGGCGGGGGATCTGGCTGATCTTGCGGGCATGACGGTTGTCTGGGATTGCGGCAATGGCGCCGCCGGCCCGTCGACGCTGGAGGTCACCTCGCGTCTTGCGGGCAATCATCATGTCATGTTCCCGGAGATCGATGGCACTTTCCCCAATCATCACCCCGACCCTGTTGACCCGGCGACGCTCGACCAGCTTCGGGCGGCGGTCACGCAGCATCACGCTGTTATGGGCATCGGTTTTGACGGCGACGGTGACCGCATCGGGGTGATCGACGCCAAAGGCCGGCAAGTCCCCGGCGATCTGCTGACGGCCTATCTGGCGCGTCATTCGGTGCGTGAAAACGCCGCCGCTGACGTGATTTTTGACGTCAAGTCTTCGCTTACCGCCCTTGATGTGGTGGCCGGGCTGGGCGGCACCCCGTCCTTGTGGAAAACCGGCCACAGCCACATGAAAATGAAGCTGAAAGAGACCGGCGCCCCTATCGCCGGGGAGATGAGCGGCCATATCTTTATCGCTGATCGGTATTTCGGTTTTGATGACGCTATTTTTGCCGCCCTTGCCGTGCTGCGGGAAATGGTGGTCAGCGGCGAGACCATCACGGCATTTATCGACAGCCTTCCCGATGTTTACGCGACGCCGGAATTGCGCATCGCCTGTGATGATGAACGTAAGTTCGGCATTGTCGAAAAAGTGATCGCGGATGTCACCGCCGCGCCTGACCCCGACACCAGCGATATCGCTGATATGGATGGCATTCGCGTGACCGGCGCGCTGGGCTGGTGGCTTATCCGGGCATCAAACACCGGCGCTGAGCTGGTGGCGCGCGCCGAAGGGCGTGATGAAGCGGCCCGCGATACCCTGAAAACCCGAATTCGCGCACGACTGGCTGACGCTGGCTTGGACTGGACAGGTTAAATGACACATCAGATACTCGTTACAGGCGGGGCGGGCTATATCGGCAGTCACGCGGTTCATCACCTGATCGACCATGGCTATCAGCCTGTCGTGCTGGATGATTTTTCCACCGGCCGCCATGAAGCCATTCCTGAAGGCACCCCGTTATATGAAGGCAATGTCGGGGATCCGCATCTGCTGGCGACGGTTTTTTCGGAACAGAACATCACCGCCGTGATGCATTTTGCGGGCAGTATTGTGGTGCCTGAATCCGTCACCAACCCGGGGAAATATTACGCCAATAACACCGGCAACACCCTCATGCTCTTGACCGCAATGGCGAAGGCTGGCGTAAGCCGCCTGGTGTTTTCCTCCACCGCCGCGGTTTACGGCAACCCTGACGCGAAGTTCATCCCTATTGTCGAAGACAATCCGACCGAACCGATCAACCCCTATGGCATGTCAAAACTGATGAGCGAGAGGATGATCGCGGATATGACCACCGCCCATGACATGAGCGCGGTTGTTTTGCGCTATTTCAATGTCGCGGGGGCCGATATGAAAGGCCGCGTCGGGCAATCCACCCCTGACGCCACCCATCTCATCAAGATCGCCACCCAGGTGCTGACAGGCCAGCGTGACGGGATGAGCATTTTCGGCACAGATTACGACACCCCTGATGGCACCTGCATCCGTGACTATATTCATATTGATGATTTGATCGCCGCCCATCTGCTGGCGCTTGATCATCTCATCAAGGGCGGGGAAAACCTGACCTTGAATTGCGGCTATGGCCACGGATTCTCCGTCAAAGAGGTGATCACCGCCATCAACGCCCTTGGCGAAGGGGAAATCAACGTCACGCTGGCGGATCGCCGCGATGGTGACCCCGCCAGGCTGATCGCCGACAGCAGCGCCTGCCGCAACCGCTTGGGATGGACCCCGCGGCATGATGACCTGACCACCATTGTCAGGTCTGCCCTTGCATGGGAGAAGTCCCGGCAATAGAAATTAAAACAATGGCCCTTGAGCCGAATCCGACTTAAATTAAATTGATCAAGAAACAAAAGAGAGCATAAGTCATGACTTCACGGACAACGTGTCACGGTCTTCAGGTGGCCGATAACCTTCTCCATTTCATCAATAATGAGGTGCTGCCCGGCACCGGTATTGAGGCCGATCACTTCTGGTCAGGGTTTGCCGAAGCCGTGGCTGAACTGGCGCCACAGAACAAGGCGCTGCTGATCAAGCGTCATGACCTGCAGCAGGATATCGACGCCTGGCTGATCGACCATCGAGGTGAAGCTTTTGATCAGGCGGCCTATACCGGTTTCCTGCGTGACATTGGTTATCTGGTGGACGAAGGGGATGACTTTGCCATCACCACTTCAAATGTTGACCCTGAGATTGCCACCATTGCCGGTCCTCAATTGGTGGTGCCGGTGCTCAACGCACGTTATGCGCTGAACGCCGCCAACGCCCGCTGGGGCAGTTTTTATGACGCGCTCTATGGCACCGATGCCATTAGTGAGGATGATGGCGCGACACGGTCGGGGGGGTATAACCCGGCGCGCGGCGCAAAAGTCATCGCCTATGCCCGCGCCCATCTCGATAAAACCGTCCCCCTCACCAATGGCGCACATGCTGACGCCACCGCCTATCAGGTTCAGGATGGTCAGCTCGCCGTCACCCTGAAGGACGGGACGGTGGCGGCCCTGGCCAATGCCGCTGCTTTCAAAGGCTATACCGGCGATGCGGCCTCCCCGGCCTCGATCTTGCTGGCGGTCAACAACATGCATATCGACATCCAGTTTGACGCGTCAGGGGCCATCGGTTCCGCTGATGCCGCTGGCATTAATGACATTGTGCTGGAATCAGCTGTTTCCACCATCATGGACCTTGAAGATTCCATCGCCGCGGTTGATGCCGATGACAAGGTTGACGCCTACCGCAACTGGCTGGGCCTGATGAAAGGTGATCTGTCCGAAAGCTTTGAGAAAGGGGGCAAGACCATCACCCGCACCCTGAAAGCTGACCGGGATTACACCGCCCCTGACGGGTCGAGCTTCAGCCTGCCTGGCCGCTCCCTGATGCTGATCCGCAACGTCGGGCATCTGATGACCAACCCGGCTATTCTGATGGCGGACGGCGGCGAGATCCCCGAAGGGCTGATGGACGCGTTCATCACCACCGCGATTGCCATTCATGACCTCAAGGCGCTCGGCCAGCATCGCAATTCCCGCGCCGGTTCTGTCTATATCGTGAAGCCGAAAATGCATGGCCCTGAAGAGGTCGCTTTTGCCGACACCATCATGTCGCGTGTCGAGGCGGTGCTTGGGCTTGCGCCATCCACCATCAAGATCGGCATCATGGATGAAGAACGCCGCACGACGGTTAACCTGAAGGAATGCATTCGTGCCGCCGCAAGCCGTGTCGCTTTCATCAATACCGGTTTCCTTGATCGCACCGGCGATGAAATCCACACCTCCATGGAAGCCGGGCCAATGATCCGCAAGGCAGACATGAAGGCCACCGCCTGGATTCAATCCTATGAAGCCTGGAACGTGGACAAGGGCCTCGCCTGCGGGCTGAGCGGCAAGGCGCAAATCGGCAAAGGGATGTGGGCCATGCCTGACCTGATGGCCGAAATGATGGTGCAGAAAATCGGCCATCCGAAAGCTGGCGCCAATTGCGCCTGGGTGCCGTCACCGACCGCCGCCACGCTCCACGCGACGCATTATCACGAGGTCGATGTTTTTGCCCTTCAGGCCGAATTGAAAGGCAAATCCCGCGGCAAGCTGGATGACCTCTTGACCATTCCTGTCGATCGCGAAACCAACTGGTCAGAAGATGATATTCAGGCCGAACTCGACAACAACGCCCAGGGCATCCTCGGCTATGTCGTGCGTTGGGTTGATCAAGGGGTCGGCTGCTCGAAAGTGCCGGACATCAATGACATTGGCCTGATGGAAGATCGCGCCACCTTGCGGATTTCATCCCAGCATATCGCCAACTGGCTGCACCATGGCATCACCACGGAAGATCAGGTGATGGAAACCATGAAACGGATGGCGGCGGTGGTCGATGGCCAGAACGCCGGCGATGCCGCCTATCAACCGATGGCGGGGAATTTCGACACGTCGATCGCGTTCAAAGCCGCCTGTGACCTGGTGATTGAAGGCACGAGCCAGCCGTCGGGTTACACGGAACCTGTCCTGCATCAACGTCGTCTGGAAAAGAAAGGCGCGTAATCAGCGCGCCCCGAAGCCGGTGATGATGGTTTTGATGGTCTTGAAAAAGATCACCATATCCATCATCAGCGACAGGTTCTTAATATAGAACAGGTCGTAGGATAGTTTCACATCGGTCGAGGACACGTCATCGGCATAACCCTGCATCACCTGCGCCCAGCCGGTGATGCCGGGGCGAACCGCGTGACGAAACGGGTAGAGCGGGATGTCTTCCGCCAGGTTATCGACAAAGGCTTTCTGTTCAGGCCGCGGCCCGATCATGCTCATGCTGCCCGACAAGACATTGACCAGTTGCGGCAATTCATCAATTCTGAGCTTTCTGATCACCCGCCCCAAGGACGTGATGCGGGCATCGCTGGCGGTGGCAAATTTGGCGCCTTTGGATTCGGCGTCCTGCACCATGGAGCGGAATTTATACATCCGGAATTCCCGCCCCCCTTCGCCAACACGGCGCTGGACAAACACCGCCGGGCCTTTTGATTCAAGCCTGATCATCACCGCCACCACCAGCATCAGAGGTGACAGGATAACCAGCCCCACCGATGCCATCAGGATATCCGACAGACGCTTGATCACCATATAGCGCCGATAAGGGCGAAGCTGGATCAGATCAGCGGCATCAACACGGCGATGATTAACCCGCCCCGTCACCTGCTCACGGAACAGCTCTTCCGGCAGAACCGGGATTTTATTGATCGCCAGTTGCGTGATGACCGGCGCAAAATCAGGGTTGGCGATCTCGTCATTGGTGGCGATCACGGCATCGACAGCACGGGTCGGCAGGCTGAGCCCATCCATGGGAATATAGTCACCCGTCGTCATTTCGCTGGTGTCCACCCCCGGCATTACGGCAAAGACAGACGCCCGTGACGCGCTCAACATCCGCCCCAGAAGAAACAGGAAAATCAACCCAAGCGGCCAGTTGACCATGATAAAGACGCTGGAATACTCAAGGCGGAACACCATGACGATTACCGCCGCCAGCGCCGTCAGCGCCAGCCATAACGGGACAATCTGCGCCGACAGCCGCCAGGCCGAAAACCGCGACAATTGCGCCAGCGCCAAACAGGACAAGATAAAGCATAGCCCCAGCAGCCCTCCTGAAAGCTGGATTGTCATGGGCAGGGCCATCGGCGTTGTGGTCATCACCTGAGGATGCATCAGATAAGCGGTGGCTGCCATCGCCGCCCCGTAAGCCAACATCATGGCGAGGGCCGAGATCACCCATCGGGAACGACCGGGGTTCAAAGCCTGAGGAATAAATTCAGAAGACGTCATGATGATCTTGATCTCGCACAGCCAGTCACTTCATATTCGGCGTGCCACAATAGGCTTGAACAAGCCCGGCACATCGCGTTTTATATAATACAGGGTTAACGCGGTCCATGATACCGTGAGTTTTTTTATGGTGGCCTTCTTATTATTTTAGGAACGCCTGAGGTGCCGGTTATGTCCAGATCCCCCGTTTTCAACAAACACGTGATTTCCTACGGTCTCTATGACTGGGCGTCCTCCCCGATGCCGACATTGCACGCGACCTTTGTTTTTGCGGTGTATTTCACCACCACCGTCATGCCCGAAGGCGGCACCGTGGCCTGGTCACAAATGACGGCACTGGCGGCGTTTATCGTCGCCTTCCTGTCGCCTTTTACCGGCGCGATGGCGGATCGTCATGCCATGCGGAAAACCTTTTTGATGGTGGTCACGGCGATCGGGGTGGTCAGTGGCGCCAGCCTTTGGCTGATCAAGCCGGACCCGTCCTACGCCGCCATGGCGATTATTATTTCGGCCATTAACATTGTCATGATGGAACTGGCCTTTGTGTTCTACAACGCGTTGTTGCCGGGGATTTCCACAAAAGAAAACATGGGCAAAGTGTCGGGGTTTTCCTGGGGGGTGGGTTATATTGGCGCCATCGCTTGCCTGGCGCTGGCGCTGGCGGTGTTTGTGCTGCCGGAAACGCCGCCTTTTGGCCTTGATAAGAACATGGCGGAACATGTTCGCGTCACCATGCCACTGGCGGCGATCTGGCTGCTGCTGTTTTCCCTGCCGCTGTTTCTGTTTGTGCCGGAAGGCAAAAAAGCCGAAGGCAGTTTCATGACCACCTTGAAAGAAGGCTGGTTTGTGGTGCGAAAGACCCCGGGGTTGCTGCGGTTTTTGATTGCGCGGGTGTTTTACGCCGACGCGCTGGTGACATTATTTGCCTTTGGGGGGATTTTTGCCGCCAAGGTCTTCGGCTTTGCCCAGACGGATGTCTTGATCTTTGCCATTTTGCTCAATATCACGGCAGGGATTGGCGCGATTTTCGGCGGTTGGGCTGATGATCGCCTTGGCGCCATCACCACCATTCGGTTGAGCCTGATTGCCCTTGTTCTGGCAGGCACCATCATCATCCTGTCGTCCAGCGCCATGGTGTTTTGGGTGATCGGCGGTGTTTTGGGGGTGTTCGTGGGTCCGGTGCAATCGGCCAGCCGCAGTCATGTTGCCCGCATGTCACCGCCAGGCACAGAAGCGCGGGTGTTTGGTTTCATGATGCTGACGGGCAAGGCCACGGCCTTTATCGGGCCTTTGCTTTATGGCTGGATCGTGCTGGCGTCAGGGCAGGAACGCTATGGCATGGCGGTGGTGATCGTCCTGCTGATGATCGGGTTGATGCTGCTGAAATCAGCGCCGCGTGACGCAAAAACCTAGGCGGAACTGCCCATCTGCGCCCGCATCTGAACCCGCAAATCTTCGATCGGCACCGATTTATTGCGGCGCTC
>JAGWAQ010000041.1:0-4058 GCA_021296375.1 Alphaproteobacteria bacterium | reverse complement strand
CTTTCGCGGCCCAGCAATTTTGCGCTCAGGGAATGGATCGAGCCGGATAGCGGCACCGCCGCGCTAGATGTTGGCGCGTCCTGAACGAGCGAGCCATCAGCCCGCACCTTGGCGCGCCATTGGCCTTTCGGGCAGACCAGGGTTTCGCCGGGCTTGATCATCCCGCCTTCCAGCAAGGCGCCAAACGGCACCCGGGTGGCGGCACGCTTGGTCGGCATGGCGAGAAGTTCAGGGTCCTCGATCGGCTTGACGGCGGCAAGGCGTTTCCTGGCCACCTTGGCGTAGCTGTCTTCGCGTTCGATGCCGATGAACCGGCGGTTGAGTTTCTTGGCCACCGCGCCGGTCGTGCCGGAACCGAAAAACGGGTCAAGGACAATATCCCCGGGGTTGGTCGAGGCCATGATCACCCGCGCCAGCAGGGATTCCGGCTTTTGCGTAGGATGCGCGCGCTGGCCCCCATCTTCATCCTTGATCCGCTCACCGCCATTGCAGACCGGCAAGGTCCAGTCGGAGCGCATCTGAACATCATCGTTCATGGCTTTCATGGAATCGTAATTGAACGTGTAGCGCGACTTCTGGTCTTTCACCGCCCACAGCAGGGTTTCATGAGCATTGGTGAAGCGGCGGCCACGGAAATTCGGCATCGGGTTGGATTTCCGCCAGATGACGTCATTGATCATCCAGAACCCGGTGTTCTGAAGCGCCGTCCCGACACGGTAAATATTGTGGTAGGAGCCAATCACCCAGATCGCGCCATTGGGCTTGAGCAACCGACGGGCCTCTTCAAGCCAGGCGGTGGTGAACTCATCATAAGCGCGGATCGTGTCAAACTTGTCCCAATCTTCCAGCACCGCCGTGACGGCGGTATGGTCAGGGCGTTTCAACTGCGCGCCACTGAGCTGAAGATTATAAGGAGGGTCAGCGAAAATCAGGTCAACGCAAGCGTCAGGCAGACGGCGCATTTCTTCAATGCAGTCGCCAATGACAATTTTATTTTCAACAGCCTTAAAGCGTTTTTGAGCGTCAACAGACATGATTCACCTCTATTCCTAAGGTGATCATTTGCCCAAGAATCGTTACTAGTCAATGCTTTAAAGGGTGAAGATGAAGTATTTTCTAATATAGCTCTATATCTTGTGGACCCGGGATTCATCTTCCCTTTATCTGGTAGTGCCAAATTTTGCCGCCACTTCGGCCACGGGCTTGTAGGTGAACCGGTGGTGCTGTGTCGGCCCCTGTGTCGCCAACCCGTGCTGGTGGCTTGCCGTGCCATAGCCCATGTTGCTGGCCCAGTCGTAGCCGGGGTGCATATGATCAAGGCGCGTCATCTCCAGATCGCGGGTTTCTTTGGCCATGATCGAAGCGGCGGCGATCGAAAGAGAGCGTTGATCGCCCTTGATCACCGCCTGAATGCCGAGGGGATGATGCTGGCGTTTGCGCATGCCGTCAAACGGCGGGGCAAGACTGCCATCCACCAAGAGATGGGTGCGGTCATCAGGGCTGAACCTGTCCATCACCTGACATGCCGCCTTATCCATGGCGCGGAAAG
This sequence comes from Alphaproteobacteria bacterium, assembly GCA_021296375.1. Classification (GTDB taxonomy): domain Bacteria; phylum Pseudomonadota; class Alphaproteobacteria; order Puniceispirillales; family UBA1172; genus JAGWAQ01. Next base: position 2,509 of record JAGWAQ010000041.1, on the reverse strand, counting down.
TGGCGGGCAGGATGCCAAGCGCGTCTATTTGTTCTGCGCTGATCGACACCACCGCATAACGAAATTTCTGTTCAGGCATCGCGGCAAGGGCCGCGAATACTTCTTCGCGCTTTGCGCGGCTGAGTTTTTTGGAATCATTAAGCCCCGGCGGCAGTTCCGTGATCGCGCAAGGGTTAATCCATGCCGCCGCCGCCGTTACCGGCCCTGCCCATGGGCCGCGCCCGGCTTCATCCAGCCCCAGCACCACCGGCGGGGTGGACGGCGCGAAAAGATCACCGCGATGGGAGGCCGCCGCCTCTTCAAGGGAGAAATCGGGACCAGATGCCGACGGTTTAGCTCGACCGGCCACCCAACCCTCGTTCCATCAGTCGTGGCATGATTTCCACAAAATTGCAGGGCTTGTGGCGAATATCGAGCTGCCATTTCAGGATATCATCCCAGCCATCTTTGCAGGCGGAAGGGGACCCCGGCAGGGCAAACAGATACGTCCCCCCGGCGACGCCGCCAATAGCCCGGCTTTGCAGGGCAGAAGTGCCGATCTTGGCAAAGCTCAACCAGCGGAACATTTCCCCGAAACCTTCGATTTCTTTTTCGAACACACCGCGCATGGCTTCAGGGGTGACATCACGCCCCGTGACCCCGGTGCCGCCGGTGGAAATGACAACATCAACTTCAGGGGTGTTTATCCAGGCCTTGAGCTGGGCCGTGATCTTGGCGACATCATCATGAACAATGGCGCGATCAGAAAGATGGTGGCCGGCGTCCTGAAGACGGGAAACCAGCACATCGCCAGAAGTGTCATTATCCCGGGTGCGGCTGTCCGATACCGTCAGCACAGCAATGCCGACGGGGACATATTCCACGTTTTCATCGATACGTACGGCCATGGATCTCTCTTCTATTTGCAGCGTTCTGACAATTTCACCAATTGGCAATCGCCGTTGTTGCCGTCACCCATAAAGGGCATGTAGCGCGCCTTGCCCTTGCCGACAAGGTTGGCGACCGTCACCGCCTCCTGATTGAGGCGTTTGCGGTAAATCCACAAATTGGTCATGACATTCTTGACGTAAAACCGCGTTTCCTTTGACGGCAGGGATTCCAGCAGCATCAACACATCGCCATTATGATTGACCTTGCGCATCCATTTATTCAGGTTGCCCGGCCCGCCGTTATAGGCCGCCAGCAGTTTCACCAGATCTTCCTCGATCAACGGTTCGTCCAGAAGGTGGAGGATATAGTCTTCGCCGATCTTGATGTTGATGGAGGGCACCATCAGGTCATGGCGGCGGCTGCCACGGAACCGGCGATCACGGGAAATAAACGCCGCCGTCGCGGGCATCAATTGCATCAACCCACTGGCCTTGGCCCAGGATTTCGCCCGCGGGTTAAAGCCGGATTCCTGCCGCATCACCGCGAGCAACAGCGCTTGATCAACACGAATAGGGGCGGCGGTTTCGAAATCAGGCACCGGGTAAAGCCCGCCGTAATAATGAACCCCGGTGCGTTGCCGGATGATGTCCGCCGTGCGGAAAGACACCCCCGCCATATGGGTATGCGCCGCCAGGGCCATGGCCTCAAGCTGTTGGTCCTCGCTCATCTCTTCCCACAGGTAACGCAGCTCGCGGCTGGCGTGATAGGTTTCCCCCACCTGAAGCAAGGCAAACAAACGCTGACCGCCGGGGCGAGCCATCAGCCAGTCGATAAACCCGTCGGTGACAACAGGCAGGTCAAAATCAAGGGTAATGTCCTGCCCCAGGGCTTCGGCGGCAAGGGTGCCGTAAAATGTGTCCTGGTGACGGGCGGCGATTTCCAGAAAATGGAAAGAGGCTTCGGCGTTGCCGCTGCGCAATTCCCCTCGGCTGGCCCAAAAAGCGGCGCTCGCCACCAGTGATGACGGCGCGTCTTCACGTTCAGCCAGAACACGGAAATACTCCATCCCGCGGTCGACTTGCCCTGACCGCCAGGCGGCAATCCCCGCCGTCCAATACGCTTCCTTCTGGGCTTGCTCAATCGCGTCCTTGTCCTTGCCGTAAATGAAATAGCCATGGGCGAGGTCAGCCCGCAGCACCGCCTCTTCGTATTTGGTCAGGTAGCGCAGGTTGGCCTTGGTCAACATGTTCAGCCCGCCGGTCGGCCAGCCTTTCCTGATCTTGCGGCGGATATCGCGGGCGATCTTGCGGGTTTTTGAAGGCGACGCCCGGCCCTTGCTGGACGCCGGAATAGTGACGTAACTGTGGCCGAGGGACGACCGGCCATAGCCGTTCAGATAACCTTTTTTCGGCGGCTTCTGGGATTTCGCGTTGTTCGGGCGGCGCTTTTTGGACAGCCAGTAAATGCGACTGGCGGCGGGGTGATCATTATAGACTTGCAGCCAGTCCCGCAATTGCTTGTAAGTCGACCGCCAGCCCGTGGGGTGAAGATAGCGTTGCGACAGCACACGCCCCTTCAGCTGATCACTGTCGAGTTGCTTGATCAGCTTGTCGGCGGATTTCCAATTCTTGTCCTGCTG
>JAGWAQ010000208.1 GCA_021296375.1 Alphaproteobacteria bacterium | reverse complement strand
CGAAAAAAATGATGAGATCAGGTATGGCACTATCCCCAACCCGACGGTGCATATTGCCCTTAACCAGATCAGGCAAGTCGTCAATGAGCTGATCCGCCGTTACGGCAAGCCGGACCAGATTGTGATTGAACTGGCGCGTGATCTGCCGGCGGGGGCGGAAGGCCGCCTTGAAACCATCCGTTTTCAATCCGAAAACCAGAGAACCAACGACCGCATTCGCGAGGAGCTTGTCGCGCTTGGCGAAGAGGACAACCGCGCCAACCGGCAGAAGTTCCAGCTTTGGGAAGACCTGGCAAAAGACCCCACGGATAGACGCTGTCTGTTCACAGGGCAAATGATCGGCAAGCACCAGCTGTATTCCGGCGAGATCGAGATTGAGCACCTGTTGCCCTATTCACGCACCTGGGATGATTCCATGGCCAATAAAACCGTCTGCTTTACCCGCGCCAACCGATACAAGGGCAACCAGTCGCCTTTTGAGGCCTTTGGCCATTCGCCTGGTGAGTATAACTGGGCCGATATTTTAGGACGTATCACAACCCTGAAAAAATCCAAACAGTGGCGGTTTCGGGAAGATGCCATGACCAGATTTGAAGAAGAAGCAAAATTTCATCCACGTCACATTGTAAGCACGCAATACATCAGCCGATACACCCGCAAATACCTGTCCTCTGTCGTGGATCAGAACAATGTGTATGTAGTGACAGGAAAACTGACGGCAATGTTGCGGGGGCATTGGGGGCTGAACAGCGTGTTGCGCGGCGATAACGTCCCGGAAGACGCCAAGGGCAAGAAATTGCGGGATGACCTTCGCCCCCACGCTATTGATGCGATTGTTATAGCCATGACGTCACGTTCCATCCTGCAGCGCGTTGCCACCGCAGCAGGGAAAGGGGAAACCCAATTTTTGGAAAAGCTCTTTGTTGATAAGCGTGACATTGATCCTTGGCCAGGGTTCCGTATGGATGTGATGGAACAGATGGATAAATTGGTGGTGTCCCATCGCGTCCGCCATAAAAATCAGGGGCAATTGCATAATGATACCGCTTACGGGTTCGTCACGGGTAAGCCTGGGAAGGCGGTCCATCGCATTCCGGTTGAAAGTTTTGTTAATGATAAAAAACTTGATCTGATCCGCGATGATTACATTCGCAAGCAATTAAAGGACGTGACCTATGGGCTTTCGGGTCAAGAGTTTAAGGAAGCGGTCCTGAACTGGTGTTCAAAGCAATATTGCGAGATAAAATCGCTTCGCATTTCCGTTGAAGGTTTTGTGGATGATAAAAAACTTGATTTGATCTGCGATGATAATATTCGCGTGCAATTAAAGGACGTGACCGATGGGCTGTTGGGTCAAGATTTTAAGGAGGCGATCCTGAACTGGTGCTCAAAGCAATATCCCGTGATCAAATCGCTCCGCATTCCGGTTGAAGGCATCGAGAATGCAGAAATACTTGATTTGATCTGTGATGATAATATTCGCGGGCAATTAAAGGTCGTGACCTATGGGCTTTCAGGTCCAGAGTTTAAGGAGGCGGTCCTGAACTGGTGTTCAAAGCAATATTACACGATCAAATCGCTTCGGGTTATTGAGAGCATTAGCCTCATTGCCATCAAGGACAAGAATGGCGCCCCGTACAAAGGTTATAAACCCGATGGCAACGCGTATATGGATATTTTTCCTGATGATAAGGGCAAATGGCAAGGCGAGGTGGTGAGGCGATTTGATGCCAGCAACCCTAAATTTATTCCCGAATGGCGACAGGCTCGTCCTGCTCAAAAACGCATCATGCAATTGCGGATCGACGATATTCTCAAGATTGAGGAGCAGGGGAATGCAACATTCTTGAGGGTGCAGAGACTTTCCAAGGGTATAGTTGTTTTGGCCCCGTTGAACGAAGCCAATGTTGATGCCAGAAACAGAAACCCGGAGGATGACTTCATGTTTACATACAAGTCTCCATCAGCTTTGCAAAAGCTCAAGGCTGTCAAAGTTCACATCAGCCCCACAGGGTTGATCAGGGAGGCGAGGTGATAGGACGTATTGTGTGAGAGGACGTATTGTTGAGATTACTGGCGTGTCGCGCCATTTGAGCCTGT
>JAGWAQ010000040.1 GCA_021296375.1 Alphaproteobacteria bacterium | reverse complement strand
TTAAAGACGACGCCACTGGCGCAAAGACCCTCCCCTCCCATGCCAAGGTTGTCATTATTGGCGGCGGGGTGGTGGGCTGTTCCATCCTCTTTCACCTCGCCAAATTCGGCTGGAAAGACGCCGTTCTGCTGGAACGCGATGAGCTGACCTCCGGCTCAAGCTGGCACGCGGCGGGGCAGATTCACACCATCTCCTCTGACCCCAATATCTCCCGCCTGCAGAGCTACACCATCAATCTCTACAAGGAGATCGAGGAGCTGTCAGGGCAATCGACGGGCCTGCACCTGACGGGGGGGTTCTATCTGGCGTCGAACAAAACCTGGTATGATTACCTGAAGCGTGAACGCTCAAAAGCCCGCTACATGGGGCTTGAGCAGGAGTTCATCTCGCCTGAGGAAGTCGCCGAACGTCATCCTCTTATCGACCCGAAACATTACCTTGCCGCGCTCTGGGATGATCAGGACGGTGATCTCGACCCGTCGGGCACCACCTACGCTTTTGCCAAGGCGGCGAAACATTACGGCGCGCAGTATTTCACCCATACCCCTGCCACCGCCACCACCCAACGCCCTGATGGCAGCTGGGATATCACCACCCCGAAAGGTGTCATCAACGCCGAACATGTGGTCAATTGCGGCGGGCTGTGGGCGCGCGAGGTCGGCCATATGACAGGGCTGAACTTCCCTGTCCAGCCGATGGAACACCATTACCTGATCACCGAGAAGATTGACGAGATCGCCAATTTTGGCTCGCGCCTGCCCTGCGGGATCGATTACCAGGCCAATATCTATTTCCGCCAGGAACGCGAGGGCTTGTTGCTCGGCACATATGAGCCTGTCGGCGTGCCGTGGAAAGTCGATGGCACCCCCTGGGATTTTGGCCATGAATTGCTGCAACCGAACCTTGAGCATATCGCTGACCGCCTTGAGCTGGGGTTTGAGCGCATGCCGCAACTGGCCAATGCCGGCATCAAGGATGCCATTAACGGGCCGTTCACCTTTGGCCCTGACGGCAACCCCATGATCGGGCCTGTGCCGGGGATGAAAAATTACTGGTGCGCGGTCGGCGTCATGGCTGGCTTCTGCCAGGGCGGCGGCGTTGGCCTGACAATGGCGGAATGGATGATCGATGGCGAGCCGTCGATCGATGTCTGGGCGATGGATGTCGCGCGTTTCGGCAACTGGGCTTCGCCGGATTGGGGAACCGTCAAAAGCACGGAGAATTACGAACGCCGCTTTGTCATGACGTTCCCGAACGAAACCTTGCCGAAAGGCCGCAAGCAACAGACCACCGCGCTTTATGATCGACTGGTGGCAAAAGGCGCGCGGATGGGTCAAGCCTTCGGGCTTGAACATGTGCTGTGGTTTGCCGATAGCCCGGAGGACGCCTGGGAAGACCCGACTTTTGAGCGCAACCGAAGCCATGACTATGTCGCAAAAGAAGTCAAAGCCGTGCGCGAAAGCGTCGCCGGGATCGAGCTGGCCAATTTCGCCAAGCATGAGATCAAAGGTGCCGGCGCCCGCGACTGGCTGAACAAGACCATGGCAGGCTATGTGCCGAAGCCAGGCCGCATCACCCTGTCGCCGATGCTGACGGAAAAGGGCCGCCTTTACGGCGATTTGACCATCGCCTGTTTTGATGATGAGCATTTCATGCTGTTCGGTTCCGGCGCCATGCAGGATGCCCATTCCCGCTTCTTCGCCCAGACCCTGCCTGATGACGTCAGCCACCAGAACCAGACCGGCGACTGGCACGGCATCGGTCTTGCGGGGCCACAATCACGCGAGCTGCTGTCCCGCATCACCCGTGATGATGTGTCCGCCGACGCCTTCAAGTTCAGGGATTGCCGCATGAGCTTTGTTGGCGGTGTGCCGGTTATCCTGAACCGCATCAATTTTTCCGGTGAGCTGGGGTATGAGATTTACTGCCGCCCGCAATACCTCATCAAACTGGCGGAGGCGATCGAAGAGGCGGGGGCTGATCTCGGCTACCGCTGGTATGGCAACCGGGCGCTCATGTCCCTGCGGCTTGAAAAAGGCTGGGGGGCGTGGTCGCTGGAATTCCGGCCGGACTTCAACGCGGTCGAAAGCGGCATGGATGCCTTCATCAACTGGACCAAGGATTTTGTCGGCAAAGACGCCACCCTCGCCTTCAAGCAGGAAGGCGTTGCCCGCAAGCTCGTCACCGTTACGGTCGACAGCCCCATGGACGTCACCCTCGATGAAGCGGTGCTGAAAGATGGCGAAGCGGTGGGGTACATCACCTCCGGCGGCTATGCCCATCATGTCGGGAAATCCATGGCCATGGCTTATGTCAGCACCGAACATTCGACGCCGGGCACAATACTGGATGTCGAAATTCTGGGAGAAATGCGACCTGTCGAAATCCAGGGCGCGCCGCTCTATGCCCCTGATGGCTCAAAAATGCGGTCCTAATCACGGCCGCTCACCTGTCATCAAACCGCATCCTTCGGGGTGCGGTTTTTTGATGGGGTTAGTCGTTTCTTCATCCCTTGTTCACGGTTTTGTGAAGCCATCACGATTGACAATCAATCTACTAGGCTCATCCTAGGGGGAAAGGTTTCCGTCCTTGGAAATTGACGATCTTATGAGGAAGACCGATGCAACAGCACCCATCATGGCTACAGCAGTTTGACTTTGTCACGCTTGATTCCTCACGATTGACAGAAGGCTTTGAGAAACCGGTGGAGGTCAATCTGCTGACGGAAATGAATGAGCTGCCCAAAATGTTGATCATGTCACTTTTCCAAACCATTGACGAAATTGAAAAACAAACCTAAACCCGTGCGTCGACGGCGCGAATGGCGTCATAAGCGGCGGGGTTGATGGCGTCGACACCGCGCAAGGCCAGTGCCGCCGCAAGCTCTGGCCAGAAGGCCGCTTCCGGCAGGCTGAGCAAATTGGCCGTCACTTGCGCCCGTGCCTCGGCGGGCAGTTTTGGGGAGCAAATAAAGGGCAGGCCCGGAACCATGGCGGTTTCCCCCACCACATCAACCCCCGCCACCATGTCAGGGGATTGCGCGCGGGCCATGGCAAAGCTGAGCCGATCAATCGCCGCCAGGGCCGCCTGCCCCTCCGCCACCATTTCCATCGACGCAAGATGCCCGCCAGAGAATTTCACCGCCTCCGGCAAATCAAGACCAGCGTCCATGAGATTCGCCTTCAAGGCCAGCGCGCCGGAAAACGACCCCGCCTGATTTATCGCAACAGGAGTGGTTGCCGCGTCGTAATCCCGCATCAGGTCAAACCCCGCGCCTTTGGTGGCCACAAGCAGGGAGTTGTAATGCCCGGCGGGAAACGAGGTGTCGGCAACGCTGAAGGTGGCGAGGTAATGATAGTGCCCGGCAGGAGCGCGAACATAATCAATCCCGCAAATCTGCCCCAGCGCCAGATCACCTGCCCCCAGGGCGGCATGATCAACCCCCGCTAAAGCATGGTCGGTGAGCCGGGCAAAAAGCGGCCGCATGATCGGCGCGTTGTACATATCAAGCTTGGTGTCCACGTTAAGCCTTCCTGCATCACCACTGCCGCAACAATATTATCGGGAGCAATGTTATTTGGACTTGCCGCCATAGACAGGCGGCGACAGCCACGCCGGAAGTTTAAACAGGTATTTCGCCGCAATGTCAAAATATCCGCTGAACCAATACCCTTGGGTTCGCTGTTGCCAGTAATCCCGGCGGCGGTGGTATTCGCGCGCCACTTCCCACCAGCGCAGATGCGGCAAGTCATGGTGGATGGCGTGGAAATTATTGTTGAGAAAAAGCATCCGCCAGAACAGGTTGCTTTCGACGATCACGGTATCACGGTCGGAATAGCCTGAAGCGCGATGCTCGATGTAAGAACGCAAGGACAACAGCATCAGCGACGGCACCACGACAAAGACAAGGTAATGCGGCACGCTGATCCACGACATGCTGATCACCGCCACCACCGGCAGGGTGAACAGGGCATGAACCCCCCAGGCACGGCGGAACCCCGCGCTCCCCCGCACCAGCCCCATGACCTCACTCTTCAGGAAATCCATCACCATGAAAGCCCAGCCAATGGTCAGCCGCCCAAACAGGCTTGAACGAATTTTATAAAGCCCTCGCGTCACCATTGACGTGTTCTGCCATTTGTCCGGCAAGACGTAATAGCTTTCCGGGTCCGACAATGGGTCCCCCTTGTCAGGGCAGTCGTGGTGCTGTTGATGGAGCGCCTTATAGCGGTCATAAGGGATCAGCAGCGCGATATTGGCCTGAACCAGCGCGTCGTTAAGGCGCGACGACGGCACCAAATGCCCGTGGATAGCCTCATGACTAAGAGAGGAATGCAACGTCACAAGAAGCGTCAGCAGGATGACATTGACGGCATATCCCAGGGGCGAGCTGGCCCAGGCGCCCCCCATCATCATGAGGACTGCCCACAAGCCATAAACCAGAAGAAGAAGCGCCAGGGCGGAATATCGTGAGAGAACAGACACCATGAAATACTCATACAAAAGGCTGAATATAACCCCAAGGAGAGAATGTATTGTTTTTGTAGATAATGCGCATAAAATAGAGAAGACGTTGTGAAAGTATAAAATAATAAATATATGCGAATGTGATGATTATCACAGGTGAGACGGCCCATGGACAAGCGCGATTTGCATAAACTCTTTCAGGAAAGGTTGATGAGCCTGATCCAGCAAACCGGCCAGTCGAAAGGCGCGTTTGCGGAAACCATCGGCATTGACCGGTCGGCGCTTTCGCAAATGCTGGATGGCCGCACCACTCGCCTGCCCAGGGTCGAGACCATGGCGCGTATTGCCGAACACCATAACGTGTCCATGGACTGGCTGACGGGCCTGTCGGAAACCGGCCAGAAGGACACGGAAGTGACGCCGGAAATCGACATTGAACAGACCAGCCCTGAAGATGAGGATTCCATTCTGGCCTCATGGCGGGAAGAGGCGATTGGCCAGAAAATCCGTTACATCCCGTTTCATCTGCCGGAGCTGTTTTGCCTGCCGGAGATTTTTGACTTCCTCAATGACCTCAACCCTGAAATGGCAAAATACCGTTCCATCCAGGCGGAGCAGAACGTCAGCTATTTTGAGCGTCCGGAAACCGATCTTGAGATTGTCATGTCGATGCAGAGCCTGAAATCTTTTGCCGCCGGGCGGGATATCTGGGAAAAACTGCCGCCATCATTACGGCGCCGGCAGATCGAGCATCTGGCGCGGGCAGCGGAAGAGCTTTACCCCACGGTGCGGATGTTCCTGATCGACGGCCGCCGTCATTACGCCGCGCCGGTGACGATTTTTGGCAATATCCGCTCGGCGTTTTATCTTGGCAATAATTACCTTGTGCTGACGGGCAAGGAATCGATCCGCCAATCGATCAGCTATTTTGACAGTTTCATCCGCAAGGCGGATATCCACCCCCATGAATTCACCGCCTGGGTTCGGGATGAATTGATCTGAAGCTGATCAGCTTTTGGTGATTTTGGCCAGATACGTGTTGACGCAAGGCGGGCAGAGATAGGTTTCCGCTTCGGGGATATGGGCAAGCGCCAGCTTTTCCCCCCGCCAGTTGTCGGCCCCGCAACCGCCGCAGGATTTATCGTCATAAAGCGCATAGGTCAGCCCGTTATGGGACATGGTGGGGGAGGATGAAGACGTATCGGACATGGCGTGATCTTTCTTACTCATCGGCAATCAGGTCTCGTTCAATACACGTTTTCAAGGGGGGCTGTCCAGTTCTGCCCCTCCTTAGCCAAAACTTACTCTTGCCGCGTGCTGATGCGGCTTGCATGTTGGCCCCCTTCTTTGGGGTAAGCCTTGGGCGCAAGCATGGCGGCCGTCAGGCCCAGCTCCCCTTCGTTTTCATGGCGGTCACTATGCCCATGATAAGGCCGATGATGCGTCTGGAGTTTTGATCGCCTCACCCAACCTCGATACACCAGAAAGACGACAGTTTTTCACGCAAGGAAAAGCGGCCCGTGCATCGGCAGTTGTGTCTCCTGTTTTCGGTTTATCAGGACAAGATGCCATCATGGCCGCGGGCATCACATGACCAAGATCAAAAAAACCGAGTTCATCAACCAGTTCGTGGCCAGCATCAATGATGTCTGTTGCGTTATTGATGAGCGCGCGCGGCTCAATCTGTTGAGTTATTTCGAGCCTGATGATGCCGGCGTGCTGACCCCGAAATGTATCAAGATCGCCACCGACGGCCAGCATTACCGCGACATTCCCATGATCGCTTTTCTTGATGTCAATAAAATCCGGATCAAGACCATGACGTTGAAATATTCCGCTGATCTGCTGATCGACGAAGACAGCGAGATTTCATTGTCAGGGACTGATGCTCTCGCTGAAAAAACCATCAATATCGACGTTGACCTGAACATCGAGGTCGGCAACCCCGTCGAGGTGGTGGAACGGCTCAAGCATGACCTGCTCGAGGCCAGCGAGAAAAAACTCAAGCGCACAATAATAGAGGAGGAAGCCAATGGCTGAATATGAAAATAGAGAAAGAGCGTTTGTCGACAATATGTCTTCGTCAATTCTGGGGGTCGTCTACCCTGTCATTGACGCGGATATGTCGGCGCGCATTCGCAACGCCCAGAACACCATCAAGATGTTCGAGGCGGGCAATGTGGATATCTCCACATCCACCACCATCCTGGGGGAAAAAGACCCTTTCGTGACCAATATTTCCGTCCCGAAAGTGATTTTGACGGATCTGTCGGGGGTCAAGATCGACAACGTCGACCTTGAAATGACGATGGATGTCGGCGCCACCACCAGCGAACATGAACCCCTCAACAGCGAAACCGAAGGCGGGGGGTCACTCAGCGCCGGGTGGGGACCGGTAAAAATGGAAGCGCAGATGCGGTCCAAAGTCGCCGTCACCAAGGATAAATCCCGCGAAAGCGATTACCGCGCCAAGACCACCATGCGGCTCAACATGAAGGCCGGGTCACCGCCGGAAGCCGTCAGTCGCATCATCGATATTCTGGTGGAAACGGTGGACACCACCATGAACATCAACTCCAGCATCATCAGCGCCCGCCAGCGCAATGGCGCCAACAGCTATATCGACCAGAACGGCCTGACCATTGATCAAGCCCCGCAACCCGCACCTGAGGAGGCCGGATAATGCCCATTCAAACCACCCCTCTTGATGTCGTCGTCTCCGGCCATGGTTCCGTTGACCTGAATGACAATGGCACCACCAAAACCCCCGTCGGGGTTGAGTTCATCCTGCTTGCCCCGCCGGGGGCGGTGATCACCGATCACCTTGGCGGCAAGCTAGAAAAAGGCGAGTATATTGACCAGCTCTACCTGAACAATTCGTCAGGCCATATCCTGCCCCATGAACCGGCGCGTTACACCCAGCGGCAGGTGATCCCCAATCTTGTGCTGCATCCGCCGCGGGATTTGCAGTTGGGCAGTGGCGTGCCGCATATGATCGGGGTTGAGGTCGAAACGCCGATCCGCGACATCTTCCCCCGGCTTGAGCCGTTCCGCTCCGAGTCGCTGAAACACGGGCAGGTGCTGAAAGTCTATTTCGCCGCTTGCTCCGCCCTCACCCGCGATGACCCGAACACGGTGTTCTGCTACTGACGGGCATCCAGGGAGGACGGCGGGAAAGACGGCGGTGGGGCAGACGTGAAAGAAGGAGGCGGCTAGGTAGGGGGCTGGTATGGCGGATGGTATGACAAATGGGCAGGCGGCTGGTACGGCGGCTGGCCCTGCTCGGCTCCGCCAAACCACATTAGGCCACATTAGCCCTCACCCCATCACCACCCCCGGCTGTGCCCATGGCCGGGGGCTTTTTTGGGTGGGGGTGAAATTTTATTTGACATAACCCAAAAATCAGCTTCCTTCCACAAGGCTATGGATAAATTCAATGAGTTGCCCTGATTTTCTATTTTGCTCTAAATATTTTTGATATGCCTGATATGTTTGCTCAAGAAGCGCATTATAAGTTTTTATTCTTACACCCTTTGCTTCTAACATTTTTACATTCTCATCATTATAATCACTTGGCATACTGCCAACTAAACAAACAAGAGTAATTGGTTCATTATTTTTATGGGCCGCATCAAGACACTTTCTCAAAGCGGTTTTATATTTGTCGATTTGGCCGAGTAATTGAAAGCAAGTTTTCCTAACATTAGGCCTTTTGAGTTCAATAATAATATTCATGCCAGCAGACGTTTTGTATTTAATATCAATCCTTCCATCTTTTTCTTCTTGGCTAAGATTTACATTTAAATTTTCAAATTCCTTCTTAACTGTTTGCTCCATTACTGGGGTATCGGTAGTCCTGTCCCAAGTTGGATCCAGCAACCAAAGATGCTCAAAAAGATAGTTTTGTAGGGTTTTTTCTAACTCATTATTACAAACCATTTTTTGAAGTTTATAAATGATATCCATCCGACCTTTTGTGATTTGATAATAATGGGCAGCTTCAATTTCATCAATTTCTGAAAAAACAGTAGAGAACATCTCAATGTTTTCTGAAGTGATTTCCTCAAAATCATTTAATATTGATAGTTTTTTCTTATACTTAAAACCTTCAATAACTATAACTGACTGTGCGAATAATTCATTTTGATGGGATTCTTTCAGGCCCATCTGATGGATTTTGCCAAATATCCGTTTTGCAATTTTGCGGGAATCAACATCTAAACTTTCCATCCAAGCATTTATTTTAGGGTTTTTCCTCGCTTCTACTTCACCTTTTTCGTTTCTAAAGTCTGACCAACTAGCCCTAATTTTTCCAAGAACATTTTTCAAATATTCTCGTAAAGCTTGATATCTTGGGTCATCTTCAATCAGCTTCTGGCGACTAGTCGTAGCAATATCTTCTTGTAAATCATCATCCAAAAAATCAGCATGAATTTCACCGACGATATATTGTGCGTAAATACCAGCATCCCCAAATTCATTTAAAATATCTTCTTGCGCAGCTTTCCCACGCACCATAATTGAAATATTATTAAGGCTTTCACCGCCAGGGTCTTTAGCATCTCCTACACTACGAAGGGTACCTATCCAGCCAGAAACTTTGTATTTTTTTTTATCAAGAGTAATTATATTTTCAATCTTTGAAACTTCTTCAGCATTTTCTGATTGCTCCACATAATTGTCATTATCGTCTCCTAATAACCATAAATATTGAATTTTTGGGAAATAATTACGATCACTTTTTGTTATTTCAACGTCATTTATTTTGACAATGAAATCATATTTAGGACCAATAACCGTAAATCGTCTTGCTAACCTTGTTTTCAAAAAATTTTCTGAACGATTAATATTTTTCCTCAAATCACTAATAATTATTTTTGTGCCAACATTTATATTTATCTCAGACTGTGAAACTTCTGCTGGATGATATTGCTGATTAACAGTTTCATCGCCGTTACTAATTGCATCTTTTATTTCCAAGAGTTTCATTCTTAAGCCATTCTTTACTCCATCTTTTACAGAATGAACTTCAATTGTATCTGCAATCGAAAAAAGGGATAACTTCCCAATTCCTTTTCGCCCCATTACAGGCCTATTTTTTTTAGCCGTAACGGACTCTCCATTTTCTCGTTTTTGATAACCGATATGCAAAAATTTAAAATTTAAATCTTGCTCTGACATCCCATGTCCATCATCCGTTATTTCGATGATATTATTGGAATAATCAAAATCAATTCTAACATTTTTAGAATCAGCATCCCACGCATTAGCCACCACTTCAGATAAAACAGCCGGAATACTACTATACAAGTTTATTCCCAAATGATTGAGAACATTTAAACTTATGCTGATCGTGTATTTAGATTCTTGTATCATTTTGTTGAGTTTCCAGATGCCTTTGGATTGAAAGACCAATGACTCTTGCTAACTCAACTGGAACTGCATTACCTATCATGCGAGCCACATTTTTTATCGTTACACACTCATTTGGAGAAGTAAAACGATAATTTTCTGGGAAAGTTTGTAGTAAAGCCCCTTCTCTAAGAGAAAGAGCCCTATTTTGATCAGGATGTCCAAACCTCCCATTACCAAAACCAGTAAATTGTGTTGTTATAGTAGGTGATGGTTTATCCCACGACATACGCCCATAAACGTTTTTATATGAAATACCTTCTGGCTTTTTGTGACAATCAGTTATTAGAGCATCACTCCAATCTTGCCAACTTCCACCAGGCTTAGAGCTTTTGATACGTTTCAAGTTTAATGCTGAAAGGGAACTAGCTTTATGTAACGGATCAAATTCACACTGTCTTCCTGCATCTATTTCTTTTAAGTGAGCAATAGCTTCATAAACAGATTTATATTCTTCAACAGTATGTGTTGGAGGGATTAGCTTAATTTCACCAAATTTTGATGCCAACAACACCAAACGATTTCTAGTTTGAGGTATTCCATAATTTGGAGCAAACACTATTGAAGAAGAAATTTTGTATCCATTTTGAATTAATAAATTTTCAAAATCTTTATAAATACTATGATTTCTTAATTGTGGAACATTTTCCATTGTTACGAGTTCAGGATTTACACCCTCAATAAGACGCATAAACTCGAACAACATTCTCCATTTATCACTATCTTGTGCATTTTTACCCTGTGTGTATCTTGAGAATGGCTGGCATGGGGCACATCCTGCAATCAACTTAACTGAGCTTGTTCCTAAGTATTGCCGGATGGTCTCAACTGTTGTTACAGAAATATCTTCGCAAACAAACGGTATTTCATTATTTTCTTCAAATGGGTAACGGCAACACTCATCAACATCAAAACCAGCGCGAACTGAAATACCCGCATTAATTAAACCGTGAGTAAGTCCACCTGCACCACAAAACAAATCAATTGCAGAAACTTTGGGATATGAATGGTTCATATTCAGCAACCTAGGTTAAAGTTATTGCCGAAACTCTGACTAAAATAACCTTCACAACATTATATAAAATGAATCATATTCTTGCGTTAATAGCAAATAGAATAACCTTACACCCCCCTACCCTTGCGGCTTGATTTGCGGTAAAACGGCGCCAGTATTATTCGCAAGCCGAAGTTGTGAGTGCGGTGTCATGTCGATGAATGATGTTCTGGTCCATTTCGGGGCGCTGATTTTCCTGTTTGCCTTTATGGTGCGTGACCAGCTGTTGCTGCGGGGGCTGATCGTCATCGGCACCGTGCTTTACGTCATTTATTACTTCGTTCAGCCGGAGGTGTTGTGGGCGCCGCTGGCCTGGAACCTGTCCTTCATCCTGATCAACATCGTCATCATGGGGATGATTTATTTCGAGCGCGCGCGGTTTGCCATGACGCCGGATGAAGCCCGGCTTTACGAATGTTTCACCGCCCTCAACCCCGGCGAGTTCCGCAAGCTGATGAAAATCGGCGAATGGCTCCAGCTTGACGGCGAGGAAATGCTCATCACCGCCGAAGGCGAGGTGCCGGAGCATCTCTATTATGTGCTGGATGGTGAGGCGAAGATCACCCGCGGCAATCGCCGCTTCAGCGCCGGGCCACGGGTCATTATCGGCGAGCTGGCGTTCCTGATGAAGAAACCGGCGTCGGCTGATGTGCACCTGACTTGCGGCGTCATGGCGGTGCGCTG
>JAGWAQ010000207.1 GCA_021296375.1 Alphaproteobacteria bacterium | reverse complement strand
AAACAAATGCTCGGCGATACGGTAGGCTGTTGTCGCCTTGCCCACGCCCTTAGGCCCCGACAGGATAAACCCGTGGTGTAGGCGGTTTTTACGGTCATCAATCAGGCCGCTGACAATCCCGCCATGGTGTTTGAGATCAAAATTATTCTGGCCCAGCAAGCGGGGGTGGTGTTCATCCACCTCAATCACTTCTGATTTCGCCGCTCGTGCCATGGCCGTCAGCTCCGGGCCTTCAGCACCGGCGTCAATCGCGCGATAATATCATCATGGATGACTTTTTCGTTGCGCGAGGCATCGACCACCATAAACCGCTCAGGATGGGCCTTCGCAAGCTCGAGATACCCTGCCCGCACCTTCTGGTGAAACTCAAGCCCCTTGTTTTCAAACCGTGTTTCGACGTTTTCCGCCCTTGTGCTGCGGCTCAGCCCCAATTGCGGATCAATATCCAGAAGGATCGTGACATCAGGGGTCATCTCATCAAGGCAGAGGCTGTTCAGGGCATTGATCAGCTCCGCCGAGGCGCCGCCAACAATCCCCTGATATACAGATGTGCTGTCGTAAAACCGGTCGGTGATGACGGCATCCCCATCCTCAAGCGCAGGTTTGATGATGCGCATCAGATTATCACGGCGCGACGCTGTCATCAGCAAGGCTTCTGTCACGCTGTCCCAGCGCTTTTCATCGCCGGTCACCAGCAGGTTACGGATCAGCTCGGCGCCATTGGTGCCGCCCGGTTCCCTTGTCTGGGTCACGCGCCCTGCCCATTGCCCCATAATCCAGTTGGACAGGAGCTTGATCTGCGTCGTCTTGCCGGAGCCCTCGCCGCCCTCAAATGAAATGAAAATGCCGCTCATGATCTGGTTACTTCGCGTTTGGGTTGGTTTCAGCACCGAAGATCAGGTATTTGAAAAACGCCCCGATGCGCTTGTGGAGAGGAAGTTTATCGATATCCTTGCCCGCCACCAGCGGATAGCGGGTTTCCACCCCATCAACGGTGATGAAAATTTCCCCCAGTTTCTGGCCTTTTTTAACCGGCGCGTTAATCGGGTCCGGCCAATTGGTGCGGGTGGCCACCTTGGCATAGGTCTTGCGGTCCAGCACCCGTGATACCGAAGTGTCCGGCACCAGCGGCACCGTTTCCTCAACCCCCATCCAGATCGGCGCACGTCCGATCACATCATCCTTGATGAGCAGGTCATATTTCGTGAAGGTGCGGAACCCCAATTGCATCAGCCTTGTGCTTTCGAGCTTGCGTTCCTTGGAGGAATTCAGCCCGTTGATCACCAGGATCAAACGCTGGCCATCAACTTCAGCGGAGCCAACCAGCCCATAGCCACTTTCTGACGTATGCCCGGTTTTCAGCCCGTCGGCCCCGTTCATGGAATACAGAAGCGGGTTGCGGTTAGGCTGCTTGATGTTGTTGTAAGTGTATGTCTTTTCTGAATAAATTTTATAATATTCCGGAAATTCACGGATCAAGGCCTGCGCCAGAATGGCCAGATCACGGACAGTGGTGGTGGTGCGTTCATCGGGCCAGCCTGTTGAGTTGCCAAACACCGTGTTGGTCATGCCCAGTTCATTTGCGCGCAAGGTCATTTCTTCAGCGAAAGCGTCTTCCGTGCCCGCCAGCCCTTCGGCGATCACAATCGCGGCGTCATTGCCGGACTGCACGATCACCCCCCGCAACAATTCCCGAACCGTGACTTGTGAGCCAAGCTCAAGGAACATCCGCGAGCCGCCCTTGCGGTAGGCTTTTTCGGACACGATGAACTTGTCGTCCATCTTCAAACTGCCGTTCTTGAGCTGCTGAAAGACCATGTAAGTGGTCATCATCTTGGCCATGGAGGCCGGTTTCATGGGGGCATCCATATTCTTTTCATACAGAATATCGCCGCTTTCATAATCCATCATGATGACGAATTCCGAGGGTGTCAGAATCTCAGCCGACGCCGGCGACAGCCCCGGAATCATCACCGGGGTCATCACCGGGATCATCGCCGCAAGGGCCACTGCTGCCGCCCGCATAAAGCGCTTCTCGGCACCACCTGATGACGTAAGGGAAAAACGTGTTGAAATCGGCTTGTCAATAAACCTCTTTTCTGTACGGTCTATAGGGCATTAAAGTGT
>JAGWAQ010000039.1 GCA_021296375.1 Alphaproteobacteria bacterium | reverse complement strand
TATGCCGGCTCTTTTTTGGGACGGACACCCGGCCATTAAAAAAGCCCCCGTATGGGGGCTTTTTCATGTTCAGGATACCCCCGTTTAACCGAGGTTTTCACCAGGGAAGTATTTGCGCAAGCGCACATCAGCGGAGCGGGCGTGGCCTTCCATCCCCTCAAGGCGGGAGATACGGGCGGCGGCGGCCCCGACTTCACGGTTGGCTTCCTGGGTCATGCGCTGGGTGGTGACCACCTTCATGAACTTGTGGACAGACAGGCCACCGGTGTAATGGGCGGCGCCTTTGGTCGGCAAAATGTGGTTGGTGCCTGAGCATTTGTCGCCATAGCTGACGGTGGTTTCCTCACCCACGAACAGCGAGCCATAGTTCTTCAAACGATCGGTAAACCAGTCGTCGTTGCGCGTCTGGACTTCAAGGTGTTCGGCGGCGTATTCGTCTGAAACTTGCGCCATTTCCTCATCGGTATCACACAGGATAATCTCACCATAATCGCGCCAGGCGATGGTCGCCGCGTTGCGGGCTGTTTCCGGCAGGGCATCGATCAGGCCAGGCATGAGGGCGGTGACATCATCGGCCAGTTTTTGGGAGGTGGTGCACAACCATGCCGGGGAATCTGGCCCATGTTCAGCCTGGTACACGCGGGCTTCGGCCACCACTTGAGGATCCGCGCTGTCGTCAGCGATAATGGCGATTTCCGTTGGGCCGGCGAACATGTCAATCCCGACACGGCCAAACAGCATGCGCTTGGCTTCGGCCACAAAGCGGTTGCCCGGGCCAACAAGGATGCGGGCCTTCTTGCCGGTGAACAAGCCAAAAGCCATCGCCGCAATACCCTGAACCCCGCCGAGGGAAAGGATGGTGTCAGCACCACAGAGATCCATGGCATAAAGGATCGCCGGATTTGGCCCGTCATTACCGCGCGGGGCAGAACAGGCCACGATATTTTCAACACCAGCAACTTTTGCCGTCGCAATCGACATAATGGCGGAGGCAACATGCGCGTAACGGCCACCGGGAACATAACAACCCGCGGTTTCAATCGGGATCAGCTTCTGGCCAGCCCACAAGCCCGGGGACAGTTCAGTTTCAAAAGACGAGATAGAGGCTTTCTGCGCTTCGGCAAAGGTCCGGACACGATCAAGCGCAAACTGGATGTCATCCTTCAACTGTGATGAAACCTTATCAGCCGCAGCTTTGATTTGCTCCTTGGTGACAATAGCCTCACCTTCGTAACCATCAAGATCACGGGCATATTGAAGCGCCGCCGCCTCACCTTCAGCTTCCAGCTTGGCCAGCATTTCGCTGACAATGGCCTGGGTTTCATCCGTCCCCGTCAATGGGGTCTTGTCAGCCTTCTTCAGGTAAGTGATCGCCATGATCGTCTCCAGTAAATATACCGAACCTCTAGGAAAAAATGCCCGCAGGTGTCGTTCTTGCAATTGAGTGCATGTGCACGGGGGAAAGGTCTTTATATGCTCATGTAAGAGCAGCATGAGTATCCGATATCAATTCGGCGAAATCAATACTAAACCCCGACAATATAATCCAATTCAGGCAAAATAATCTAATTCAGGCAAACCGTGATGGTCCCCACCTCATCCCCTGCCCAATTACGCAGAACAGGGGCAAAAAACGGCGTCAGGCGATCATCGGGCGGAAAACCAAGCGCCGCGATCACCGCGCCAAGGGCCGCTTCCGCGCCACGGCGGTTGCCATCACGGGTCTTCAGCATCATCCCCAGCCCAAGGTTGTGGAACGCCGCCGCGTAAACCCCTTCCGCCCCGACCTTGACGGTCATCGCGTCACCATAAACTTCCGCCACCATGCTGCAGGCACGTCCTGTTCCGGCGATCATCTTGGGACTGGCGGCAATGCCCTGACGAAGAGCGGCGATCGCCCTGGCCCGCTCATCGCTTACCCCGGCGGGATCAGCAAACACCGCAAACCCCCGCGCCCAATTGCCCAGCGGGCCTGAAAGCGCCGGCGCACCACAGCCATCAATTCCATGGGGGAACTGCATCAAATCAAGGCCGGTCATCTGTTCAAGCACGCCCAGAATACGCTGCTGCACGGGATGGTTGAGGGCGGCGTAGCCATCCGCCGAGGTCCCCATCAATTGCGCCAGCACCACCATACCGGCATGTTTGCCCGAACAATTGTTATGGGCTTTGGTGGGAAATTCCATCGATTTTGCCTGGGCGATTGATGTCGCCGGGTCAATCGACCAATGGGCCCCGCAGGTCAACAGACGGGCATCAAGACCAAACTTGCCGAGAAGATCATGAACAGCGGTGACATGCATGTCTTCCGCGTTATGGCTGGCGCAGATCAAGGCCAGTTCATCGGCGGTTAATTCAGGGCCAGCCGCGGAATTGGCCAGGGCCTCCACCAGCGCAATCGATTGCAGCGGCTTCATGGCGGAACGGGGGAAGACATGGCTTTCGACATCCCCGCACCCGAGGATCACCTGGCCGTCAGGGTCAACCACCGCGATATCAACGAGATGGACGCTTTCCCGCGCGCCATTGCGCCTGACCTCCACGCGAGCAGGCGACGTGTCATGATGCGGCAATTGCATATCAGGCGGCCCTTAACGGATTACGAGCAGCTGTAGGCGTCCTGCACCGCCCCGAGGATCACCAGCGTTGCGGCGAAGTCGAGATTGGCTTCAGGGCGTTCCATCCATCGCTGGACAACAATTTTCAAAGCGTCAGGGCCGGTGTCTTCCGGCAGGCAGATCGTCGGCGCGACGCCAGATGTTTTTTCCGCAATCAGTTCCGCCGTGGTGAACGCGTCCACCGCGCCGGTGATGTAAACGATGCAAATCGCCTCATCACTCGGGTTTTGCGATGCGCAGTAAAGGCGCAGATTATCGCCATTAATGAAATCCGCTTTGGCGGCCTGGACAGGCAAGATGGCGGCAAACACCATCATCACGAGGGTGATCAGTTTAGCGGTTCGGGTCATAAGACAGCTCCTTTGCCCAGCTCAAGTGGTTGTATCAAGGATGATCTTCGGTGGCGCCTTGCCATGGTGAATATCAAGAAAACCGGAAGCGCCATCATCCAGGGGACGAATTTCTGTAAATCCTTCACCGCTGATCGTCCCTTCAGCCAACAGGCTTAATGCCTCGGCAAAATCAGCGTCCGTGTAACAATAGGTTCCCATAAAGGTCACTTCCTGCAAGGTCAGGTAGCGGGTATCAAGCCCCGGTTCATTGTCCTGCAGCCCGATATGCACAATAAATCCGCCAGGGGCGATCAACGCCGTGCTGGATTTGCGGGTGATGCCTGTCCCCACGGCATCAAGCACATAGTGGATCGGCTTGTCGTCAGGGGAGGTTTCCAGAGGGTCATAGGACTTGGCGTTAACGCAGGATTCCAGCATTTCACGCCGCATCGGATTGGTTTCGGCAATCCAGACATCTGTATAGCCCGCCGCCACCGCCACCATCGCCGACAGAAGGCCGATCGCCCCGCCCCCCAGCACCACCATCCGGCGGTCATGGGCACGGGTGTAATCTGCCGTCAGCAACCTGATGGCGTGAACACAGCAGGCCAGTGGTTCCGCCAGGGCCGCGTCCTCAAACTTCAGATGGTCGGGGATAGCAAACAGGTTGCTGGTTCGGATCGCCACTTGTTCGGCAAATCCGCCAGGGCGTTTCATGCCGATCATCTCACGTTCCGGGCAAAGATGGGTCGCCCCACTGACGCAAGCCGGGCATTGCCCGCAGGTCATCAACGGGTTGATGGCCACACGCTGGCCCTGCATTTCGCCAGTGGCAACCGTCCCCACCGCTTCATGGCCAAGCACCAGCGGCGGCACACGGCGGTCATCATGGCCATGCCAGGCATGCATGTCAGAACCGCAAATCCCGCAGAAGGCCAGATCAACAACCGACTCCCCTGCCCTCGCCACCGCCGCGTCAACATCCATGACGCGGCTTTCAAGTGGAGAGGTGTAGACCAGTGCTTTCATGTCAGCCCCTATTTATTGCCATAGATATATTCAGGCAACCAGAGGGCGATATCCGGGAAGATGAAGATCAGGATCAGGCCAATCATCTGGATGACCATGAACTGCATCATGCCAAGGTAGATATCCTTGAGGTCCCATTCCGGCACAACGCCTTTCAGGAAATACGCCGACAAGGCCACCGGCGGACTGAGCCAGGCTGTCTGCAGATTGACCGCAACCAGAATCCCGAACCACGTCAGGTTAATGTCCAGCTTGACCAGCACCGGGATCAGGATCGGCACGATAATCAGCACGATCGGCACCCATTCCAGCGGCCAGCCGAGCAGGAAGATCAGCGCCATGACAATGATCAGCACCATGGTCGGGGACAGGTCCCACGCCAGCAGGAATTCCGTCATCATGGTTGGGGTCCCGAGACGCGAGAACACCGAACCAAAGAAGTTGGACGCCGCCACGAGGAACAGGATCAAGACCGAGATTTCCAGCGTCTTGATCAGCGCTTCGTAGAACTTGCCCACGGTCAGCTTGCGGTAAGCCAATGTCAGCACCAAGGCACCAAAGGCACCACAACCCGCGCCTTCAGTCGGCGTTGCCCAGCCGAACAGGATCGACCCAAGGGCAAAGGCCACGAGGGCTGAAGGCGGCACCAGACCCATGAAGAATTCATACCACAGGTCCGAGAAATAGAACCCGGCAGGCTTGGCGTCACGAATCCAGCGCGAGCCGTAGAACATGATCGCCATCCAGGCCAACGGGATCACCAGCGACGAGAACGGGAAGAAACCCGCCAGCGAACCGGAGAACGCCATGATGATCAAGGTGAAGAACAGGATGATCGAGGCAATCACCAGCACCGCTTCAAGCCAGTAGTAAGGTGATGTTTTCGGCTGGTCTTCCGGCGGCAGGATCGGCCCCAGCGAAGGGTTCAGCCAACAGCGGATCAGCGCATAACCGGCGTACATCGCCGCCAGCATAATGCCCGGGATAATCGCCGCGGAGAACAGATCCGTCACCGGCACTTCCAGCACCGGCCCCATCACCACCAGCATGATTGAGGGCGGGATCAGAATCCCGAGGGTACCGCCGGCGGTGATCGTCCCTGCCGCGAGGCGGACATCATAACCTGACCGGTTCATGGTCTTTGCCGCCATGATCCCGAGAATAGTCACCGACGCCCCGACGATACCAGTTGCCGCCGCAAAAATGGTCGACACAAACAGCACCGCTAGATAAAGCGCACCGCGGGTCCGTGACAGCATCAGCTGAACCGAGGTGAAGAGACGTTCCATCAGCCCGGCTTGTTCCATCATGATCCCCATGAAGACAAACAGCGGCACCGCGGCCAGGGTTTGTTCCAGCATGACGTTATTGAACTGCAAGGTCTGAAGGTAGAACACCAGCTTGCCGCCAAAACCCCAGGCGCCAAAAGCAAAGCCCAGGAAAATCAGGGTAAAGGAAATCGGGAAACCGACAAAGATCGCCAACAGCATCACGGCGATCATGATAACCCCGATCATTTCCGTTGACAGGCCGCCCATGCCTTTCAGGCTGCCGTCAAACACGTCCCCAAAGATCATTTCAAAACTGAAGAACCCCGGGAACAGGCTGTTGGAGAAAATCGCAAACAGCACCACCACATAAACAGGCAGAAGCCGCAAGATCCATGTCTGGATCGTGCCTTTGCCGAGCTGGTGATACGCGCGCAGGAATTCCGCCACCCCTTGCAGCAACAGCAGGAAAGCGCCGACAGGCATGGCCGTACGGGCAGGCGCCAATGGCGCCATCAGGGCCGTGTCCATCGACCGTTCCCATGTCACCCAGGCTTTGTAGGTGTATTCCGCCGACACCCAGAAGAAAAACAGCATGGCGGGGAAATAGAACAGCAGGTAAAGCACACCATCCACCATGGCCTGGGTTTTTGGCGACCAGTTCCGGAACAGGAAATCCGCCCGGATATGAACCCCGCGCATCAGCGCATAACCGGCACCCAGCATAAACATCGCGCCGGAGAACATCCGGCTCGTGTCATAGGCCCAGTCGGTGGGGGCGATAAACAGCTTGCGCGCCACGACCTCATAGATCATGGCGGCGATCACTGGCACCAGCATCAGGCAGGTCAGCTTGCCGACCCAGTTGTTCATGATATCGATATTGCCGACAATGAACCGCATGATCGGATGCATGTCTTCAGGGGTATCCCCCGGGTCGCCAGCACGACGTTCGGCAATCAGCTCATCGGAAATATCGAGTTCCATGCCCTCTTCATTCTGTGCCATAGGTTTTCTCCCCAACTTCCCCCATTTTATGGGGATCTGTTTTGTTATAAATAAATCAGATGGATAAATGAAAAGCGTAAGGGCCAGCCCATGGGGACTGGCCCTCACAAAAGGTCTTTACTTCACGCTGTCGGCAAAAGCTTTACCGAGGGCAGCGTTGGACGCCTGGGAACCGGCCCAGAACGGCACTGCAACAGCAGCGAAGTCCTTCTGGGACTGCCAGACTTTGGCGAAGAACTCATTTTCTGCAGCGTTCTTTTCCAGGGATGCTTTCGCCGCGTTCATGTACGCAGGGAAGTAATCCGCCGGGGTGTCGTGCAGGATAACGCCGTGGTTTTCCGTCAGGTCCTTAAGCGCCTTACCGTTTTCATAGATACGGTTGGACATGGACTTGGACAGGGAAGCGTTGGCAGCAACTTCGAAAGCCTTCTTCTGATGGTCAGTCAAAGAGTTGTAGACGTCCTTGTTCAGGTACATGTCAGCGTTAACGACAACCTGGTGCAGACCCTGAAGATAGTAATGCTTCAGGACTTTCTGGAAACCAAACACGGAGTCAGGCTTCGGGCAGCACCATTCCGCCGCGTCGATGGTGCCCTTTTCCAGTGCCGGAAGGATGTCACCACCACCCATAGCAACAGAAGCAACGCCAATGTCTTTATAGGTCTGGCCAGGAATGCCAGGAGGTGTGCGGAAGCGATACTTGCGGAAGTCTTCCATTGAGTTGATCGGCTCTTTGAACCAACCGAGGGCTTCAGGGCCAACCGGCTGAAGCATGAAGCCTTTGACGTTCATGCCCATTTCGTCCCAAAGCTGGTCGTAAAGTTCGCGACCACCTGCGTACTGGAACCAGGACAGGAAGGCGATGTTGTCGATACCAACACCGGCACCCGCAACCGGGGAACCAAACAGCATTGCTGCCGGGTGCTTACCGGACCAGTAGTGGGTCCAGGCGAAACCACCGTCAACAAGACCGGAATCAACCGCATCAAGAGTTTCCTTAACGCCAACAACAGCGCCAGCAGGCAGAACTTCAAACGTCACTTCACCATTGGTCAGGGCGGTCACGTCAGCCATGAAGTCTTTCAGCATAGCCACTTCGTCGGACTTTGCGCCAATAACGGCCTGAACACGAATGTGAACTTCCTTGGCATGAGCTGCAGTGGCCACCGCCATTGCAGAAAGACCAAGACCAGCCATGGTCAGAGTCTTTTTCATCGTTTTCAGATTGAACATCTGTTTCCTCCATTAAAAGCGTCATTAAAGTGATTTTGAGCCCTACCGTCGACGCCCACCAGCATGGCCGTTATCAAAATCACTATTTATCCTCACCTCACGGTGAATTTTTTATTCAGACCAGGGAATTGATTACCCTCAGGTCCACGAAACCATCATGCAACATAACCACGGTCAAATAAACCAAAAGCCCGAGACCGAGGTAAGAAAGCCACTTGTACTTCAGCATCACCCGCATGATCACCTGCGCGAAAAACGCCATCATCAGAATCGCCAGGGCCAGCCCGAACACCAGCAGTTTGGTGTCATCACGGGCGATCGCGGCAACGGCGATGATATTGTCAATCGACATCGACACATCCGCCATCAGGATAGTGAACAGCGCGCGGCGGAAATTGTTGTTCTCCGGCTCTTCCTGCTCGGCTTCCATTTTGGCCTGCGCTTCTTCCGGCGAGGTGGCGTTGAATTCCTTCAGGTCTTTGTAAAAACGCCAGCAGACCCAGGCCAACAGCCCGCCGCCGATCAGAAGAATGCCCGGGATCTGCAGCAGGTAAGTGGCGCTGATGGCAAAGACAATACGCAATCCAGCGGCCACAGCCATGCCCAGGAAAATCGCACGCTGGCGGTCTTTCGGGGCCAACCCCGCCGCCGCCATCCCGATCACCAGGGCGTTGTCGCCGGAAAGAATAATATCGGCAAAGATAATCTGCAGAATATCAAAAGCCAGTTCCATCATGTTTGTGCATCCTCAAGAATCATTGCTGAACATTTCTCCCCGATCATAATGGCCGGGGCGTTGGTATTGCCTGACGTGATCACCGGCATGATGGAGGCATCGGCAACGCGAAGTCCTGTTAAACCATGCACCCGTAAGCGGTGATCCACAACAGCCAATTTGTCTGACCCCATTTTGCACGTGCCGGTGGGGTGATAAATCGTCGTGGAATTGCTGCGCGCCCAATCGAGAATCGCCTCATCATCGTCTTCCGCCACCGAAGGGCCGGGGTTGAATTCTTCCGTCACCATATCTTTAAGAGGGTTGGTCTGGCAGATCTTGCGGGCAATCTTGATGCCGCGAACGATCGTGTCGCAATCGGTCTGGGTTGACAGGTAATTGGGGTGAATCGCAGGGTAATCCCGCATATCGGCGGATTTCAGTTCAATATGCCCCGTGCTTTCAGGGCGCAATTGCAGGACCGAGGCGGTAAAGGCCGAAAACCGGTGGGGGCCATCGGCAGGGTTATCGGCGCTGAACGGCTGGATATGAAACTGGATGTCAGGGCGGTCAAGCGCCGGGTCTGATTTCAGGAAACCGGTGCCAAGAGACGCCGCCATCGCCATCGGCCCCTGACGCGTCAAGGCGTATTGCAGGGCCATCCCCACCAGCTTGACGGGGTTGCGGGAATCGGTGTTGATCGACCCGCTGGTGCATTTGTAAACTGGCCGCGCCTGAAGGTGATCCTGCAAATTCTTCCCGACTCCGTTCAGCTCATGCCTGACGGTAATGCCATGGGGTATCAGTGCCGATGGATCACCAACACCTGACGTCATCAGCAATTGCGGGGAGCCAATCGCGCCGGCAGAAAGCACCACCTCACGATGGGCGCGGATCTCCACCGGCTTGCCCTTCAGATTCGCGGTAATGCCCGTGACCTTCTTGCCCTCCATCATCAGCCCTGTTGTCATGCAATTGGTGATGATGTCGAGGTTAGGGCGCTGGCGCGCGGGCTTGAGGTAGGCGACCGCAGATGAACAGCGGAACCCGCCCTTCATCGTCATCTGGAAATGCCCTACCCCCTCTTGATCACCGGAATTGTAATCAGGGTTGCGGGGGTAACCAAGGGCTTCGGCGGCATCAATCCAGGCCCGCACGACGCTGCGCTCGACCTGGTTTTCCGACACATTGAGCGGCCCGTTCTTGCCGCGCTCTTCATGGGCTTCGCCTTCCCAATGTTCAGCTTTGCGAAAATACGGCAGGACGTTTTCCCAATCCCAGCCTGTATTGCCCAAATGCGCCCAAACCCTAAAATCATCAGCCTTACCGCGCACATAAAGCAGCCCGTTGAGCTAAGACGACCCGCCAAGGACTTTCCCCCGGGGCCATTTCAGCGACCGCCCGTTCAGCCCGGGGGCGGTTTCGGTTTCATAGCACCAGTCGGTGTTGGGATTGCCCATGGTGCGGAAATAGCCAATGGGAATATGAATCCAGGGATAGGTATCGCGTGAGCCGGCCTCAAGAATAGCGACCTTGTGTTTTCCGTTTTCACTCAAACGGTTAGCCAGGACACAGCCCGCTGATCCAGCTCCAACAATGACGTAATCATAATCCATGAATACTTCAAACCCCCTGTATTTTGACACAAAATGTCAAAAAATGGGACTTGACATCCCACTTATTTATCATTTCAATCTTTTTTGCGGGTGACAAGTGTTTTTAGAGATTAAATGATCTTTTTCTTCAAGATTCCGATAAATAATCAACTTCCGGCGATGGCTTCGGCATGACAACAACCGACAAAACACCTCCAAATTTACGGATGCTGGCCATTATATCTTGCCTGTCGGCACAGGGCAGCCCCATGAGCCTGATGGATTTTGTCGTCACGCTTGGCTGGCCGAAACAAACCCTTCACCGCCTGATCATTTCCATGACCGACCAGGGGTATCTGGAACGTGAAGGGCGGTTTTATGCGCCCTCAAGGCATATGCAAAGCATCGCCAATGGCATTTTGCAATTTGCCCCGGCGCTCAGCATCCGCCGCAATATTCTTCTGGAGTTGTCGGAGGAAACCCGCGAGACCATCAATTTCGTCATGCCTACCGATGAAGGCATGACCTATATCGACCGCATCGACACCAACTGGCCGTTCCGGATTCTTCTGCCCGTCGGCAGTCATGTGCCGTTTCATTGCACCGCCAGCGGCAAGGCTTACCTGGCGCATTTGCGATCGGGCAAAAAGCAACGCCTGCTGGCTGAACTGAAACTCAACGCCCATACCGAAAAAACCCACACCTCCGTCGCTTCTCTGGATAGCGACTTGCGGGCCGTGCGGAAACACGGTTTTGCCCTTGATGATGAGGAATTCCTTGAAAACATGCTGGCCATCGCCGTGCCGGTGTTTGATGATCAGGGGCGGTATTTTGCCTCTCTCGCTATTCACGGGCCAAAACAGCGGTTTTCCCGCGACATGGCGCTGGGGGCCGCCGACCGCCTCAAGCATTGCGCCGAACGCATCACCAAGGCGACTTTTGAACACCCCTCATATGATGACGCGACATGAACCTGACTGTGTTTGACGCCATCATCACCGACCGCGGCTCCAGATATGCGGTGTCCGGTGGCCCCGCCACATCCAGGGCTGAAGCGCAGGCGGCTGTCACCAGCCTGAAAAAAAACAAGCGATTTGCCAAAGCCACCCATAACACCTGGGGGGTGATCCTGTCCGATGGCGGGCCGCAAAAAAATGATGATGGCGAAACTGGCGCTGGCATGGTCATACTCCGCATGCTTGAGCGCGAGCAGCTTTTTGACCATGTTATTATTGTCACCCGCTGGTTTGGCGGCACGCAACTTGGGGGCGATCGCTTTCGGCGGGTTCAGGACAGCGGGCGGCATTACCTGGAAAGCCGCCCACCTAAGATGAAACCGGGGGACCGGCCATGACGGCGTCATCTGATCAACCTGTTCTGTGGTCATTCCGGCGATGCCCTTATGCGATGCGGGCGCGGTTGGCGCTCAAATCCAGCGGGGTTGCCCTGCGCCTGCGGGAAATTGTCCTGCGCAACAAGCCTGATGAATTTCTCACCGCCTCCCCCAAAGGCACGGTGCCGGTGCTGGTCAAACCTGATGGTCAGGTGATCGACGAAAGCCTTAACGTCATGTTCTGGGCGCTGGAGCAGGCCGACCCCGAAGACTGGCTGGCGATATGGCGCAAGGACAAGGCCTATTGCCAGGCCTTTCTTGAGGAGCTGGACGGGCCTTTCAAAACCCATCTTGATCGCTACAAATATTCAAGTCGCTACGTCAAGGAAGGTGACGCGGATGACGTGCAGCATGCCGCCACGCGCCACCACCGCAAAGAAGGCGCCGCCTTTATCGCTTCCCTCGATGAGGTGTTGCACCGCCAGCCCCAGCTTTCCGGCAATAGCCCCCGCCTTTTGGATTCCG
>JAGWAQ010000206.1 GCA_021296375.1 Alphaproteobacteria bacterium | reverse complement strand
GTCCTGCTGAAGCGCGAAAATCTCTTGATAGCGCGTGACGTCAGCATCAGTCAGGGGGGTTGGCAATCCCGCCAGGCCAGATTGGAACGGGACGGTGGATTGCGCATGTGCAGCACCCATCACCGCGCCCATCACGGGACCCATCGCAACAGCCATCAGCACCATCGCCCTGGCCAGGGTTTTGGTGAAACGAGAGGCCATCATGTGATGCCATAATCCGCTGCGTTTTATTCTGTTCATGGTCCGTGTCCCCGGCGGTATGGCAAAAGTGGTGGCTGTATCTTGTGGCTATATATTAAGGCGTTAGTCTAGCGTCGAAAGCGTCACCGGATCAACATGACAAATTGGTCTTTATGGAACAAGGCCCAACTCGACCCGCTTGCGGTGGATCAGCCGCAGGTCTTTCCAGGCCAGGGCTTTTTGCCCCGGGGTGTTGAGCAGGTGTTCAGGGTTAAGCGTCGCCAGCATGGGGATTGTGGTGCCGTCACCGCTGTCGTAATCCCGCCATTGCCCCCGAAGCTTCAGTATCCCTTCCGTTCCGCCCATCAGGGATTTCATCGGCATGCCCCCGAGGCTGACCAGCAGTTTCGGTTGCGCAAGCTGGATATGCCGCGCCAGCACAGGCTGGAACTGCTGCACTTCTTCAGGGGTGGGGGTGCGGTTGCCGGGCGGACGCCACAACACCATGGAAGTCAGGTAAACCTGCTGACGATCAAGCCCGATGGAGGCCAGCATGCGGCCCAGCAATTGCCCCGCCGCGCCAGCGAAAGGTTTGCCTTGCCGGTCATCATCAGCCCCGGGGCATTCGCCGATCATCATGATCTCCGCCCCTGCGGGGCCATCGCTGAAGACAATATTGCTGGCGGTTTTTTTCAAGTCTGAACCGGACCATTGCTCGGCTTTTGCCTTCAGCTCATCCGTGGTGGTGCAGGCCGACCAATCCGGCGCAACTCCGGAAACAGCGGCTCCGGTACTGGAGCGCGGCGAAGCGTTCATGCGCTCGGCGATAGAAGGCGATGTTTGGGAGAGCGGGGGCTGGGATAGCGGGGGTTGGGCCGCCGATATGTTTTGAGGCGTGTTTAGTGGCGTGTTTTGCTCGGATAACGCCGTGGCGGGAGGGCTCTCCGTGCCCGGATCATCCCACAGGCATTCGTCGGCGCCCAGCTCAACCTGAAATTTCAGCATCTCCAGCATCTCTGCTGATGACAGCTCATCAAGCTGAATGGGGGAGGAAAGCGACGATGTCATGCTAATAATTGTCCGGTGATGATCAATTTAAACAGATTTCGCTGTTTAATATAAAGGAAAGAAGGTTGTCGTCCAATTTAGAATAGAATAAAAATATTTAAGATTTTTTTGGAGGTTGGTCATGGAACGTGAATCCATGGAATTTGATGTGGTTATTGTCGGGGGTGGTCCTTCCGGTCTTTCAGCCGCTATTCGCTTGAAGCAACTGGCCAATGAGGCTGGTCGCAATCTTGAGGTATGCTTGATTGAAAAAGGCGCGGAAGTCGGCGCCCATATTCTTTCCGGCGCTGTTCTTGAGCCGCGCGCGCTGAACGAGCTTCTGCCCAATTGGCAGGAGATGGGCGCGCCGCTCGACACGCCCGTGACCGAAGACAAATTCATGTTCCTGACGGAAAGCAGCAGCTTCCGTCTGCCGACCCCGCCGCAGATGAACAATCACGGCAATTACATCATCAGCCTTGGCAATTTCTGCCGCTGGTTGGGTGAACAGGCCGAAGCCCTGGGTGTTGAGATTTACCCGGGCTTTCCTGCCGCCGAAGTTCTTTATGACGACCATGGCAATGTCCGCGGCATCGCCACCGGCGACATGGGCATCGGCAAGGATGGCGAGAAAACCGACGCTTATGAGCCGGGCATGGAACTGCTCGGCAAGCAAACCATTTTCGCCGAAGGGTGCCGTGGCCATCTGACGAAACGCCTGTTCGAGAAATTCGACCTGCGCGAAGGCAAAGACCCCCAGACCTATGCCATCGGCATCAAGGAATTGTGGGATATCGACCCGGCCAAATCCGAACCTGGCAAAGTCTGGCATTCCGTCGGCTGGCCCGTGAAATCGGATGAGTATGGCGGCTCCGTCCGTTATAACCTGAACGGCAATCTGCTGGCGGAGGGTTACGTCATCGGGAACGAT
>JAGWAQ010000205.1 GCA_021296375.1 Alphaproteobacteria bacterium | reverse complement strand
AGATACATTCCTCCCTACTTAATCAACATGATGTTAAATGTAGTATCCTATCAAGACACTAAATTGTTTAATATAATTAACTCGAGCGCGTAGGCGGAGGGTTATGCGGCGGTGGTCAATGTCGAGGATGGGTTTGACGGCCCTCTTGATGACAACGGCCAGCGCAAAACAGTCTCCGGCTGGTGCGCCAGCGGTTTGCCCTGGTATCAGGACTAAGGTATCAAGACTAACGCATCAGGACTAACGCTTCAGGATTAACGAGTCAGGACTAACGCTTCAGGGCGCGGGGTTTCCCAAAGTCATCAGCATTAATATTCTTCTGGCTGTTAACATTAGTTTTCCTTAATATGGTCAAGCAACGCAAGGGATCATGATGGATTTTGATCAGTTCAATAAATTAAAATCGCTTCTGCTTGATGAGGAGTTTTGCCTCTCCTACAGCGGCTTTGTGTCGGAAGATATTCTGGAAGCCGTCGGGCAAACCTTGCGCGATCGCCTTGTGGATATGGATAGCTCACCCAAGCAGATCCGCCAGGTGTTCTCGATCTTTGTCGAATTGATGCAAAACGTCATCCGCTACGGCGATGATGGCCCGCAATTCACCAACCCCAACGGCGAAAAACCCAGTTATGGCATGCTCACGGTTTCAAAAAAATCCGGTGAGCTGGTGGTCTGCAGCGGCAATTACATCACCACCGATGATGCCTACCGGATTTCAGCCCGGCTTGATGACCTCAAGGGGCGGACGCCAGATGAATTGCGCAAAATTTATAAAGAAAAACTTCGTCAACCAACAGAAGAAAGCTCAAAAGGCGCCAGCCTGGGGTTGATTGAAATAGCCCGGCGGTCATCCACCCCACCGGAATACATGATCACGGATGGCCCCGGTGACACGTCGTTTTTTGTCATCAAAGCTTCTGCCCAGGATATTTAGTGAGATATTGATGTCGATGTTCCAGCAAGATGCCACGTCCCGCACCCCCGCCGTTCTGCTTGACCCTGCCAAGGGGGTCTTCTCGCTGGTGGGGGAAAGCTATCCTGAAGATATTACCGGTTTTTATGGCCCGATCCGTGTTGCCCTTGATGAAGCGCTGCGGAACCTGTCGGGGCCGCTGAAGGTTGACCTCAAGCTGGTGTATTTCAACTCATCATCAGCGCGGGTGCTGATGGAGCTGATGGACCAGATGGATGAATACGCCCAGAGCGGCACCAATATTCAGGTGTCCTGGTATTGTGACCCTGATGACGACATCACCCGGGAATTTGCCGAAGACATCAGCGAAGACCTGTCGGCGGTTAAATTTGAGATCATCGACGAAGTGATCTCGTAACATGGCCAGCGAAAGCGCGAAACTTGCGGCGGCAATTGCCCAGGTGGATATGCTGGCCGCAGACCTTGACGACAATGACCCGAAGGCGCAGGCGCTCCGTAATCTGATCGATCATGCCCAGCGCAATCAACGTCGCCTTGACCGCCTCATCAAACGTTCCGATGCCACCGAAGAAAAGCTTGTTGAAGCCAACCGTTCGCTCGAAACCATCACCACCAATATGGCGCGATTTGTCCCCCAGACGGTGGTGGATGCCTTAACCCAGGGGGGCGCCGAACAAGTGGCGGAGACCACCCGCCGTAACCTGACGGTATTTTTCTCTGACATTGTGGGGTTTTCCACCATGGCCTCGCGCCAGGAGCCGGAAACCCTGGCGCAACTGCTGATGGAATATTTCACCGCCATGAGCGCGATCTGCGCCAAATACGGCGGCACTCTTGACCAGTTTATCGGCGATGCCATTGTCATTTTCTTTGGTGATCCTGTCAGCAAAGGGGTCAAGGGTGATGCCGTGGCGGCGGTGGAAATGGCCCTTGAAATGCAGGCCCGAATGGATGAGCTGCGGATCAAATGGAACGCCGAAGGGCTGGTCCAGGATCTTCATGTCCGCATGGGGATCAGCACCGGCTATTGCAATGTCGGCAATTTCGGGTCGGCGGAACGGATGCATTACACCGCCATCGGCAATGCGGTCAACGAGGCGTCACGTCTTGAAACCCTGGCGGCGCCCGACACCGTGGTGATTTCCGCGGATACCAACGCGCTGATCGAGGGCAAGATCGACACCGTTTCGATTGGTGAGATGGTGCTGAAAGGCCGCGACCACCCAGTTGA